>CAVBPX010000005.1:0-67556 GCA_963597395.1 Eggerthellaceae bacterium
AGCGCGAAGCGTCGCAACCAAATTTTTGAAAATGAATTTTTAGAGGTGACCAAAACTTACAAATCTCGATGTGCAAAAATTCAACGCTCAATATCCGACCTTAAACTTGAATTTTACGGCAAAAATGCATGACAGATTTTTGATAATCGATAATTCGGTTTTGTATCATATTGGGACAAGTCTGAAAGACCTTGGCAAAAAATGCTTTGCCTTTGAAATATTGGGCTCAAGTTTGATTCCATTCGTTTTGGCAAATCTGTAAATTTGCCCGCCATTTGCTTTCCCCTCCAAAATCCCCGGTTCCGGACGAACTTTTCCCTACGCCATCCCGAACATTTTATAAATTACCTTTCAAAGTTGTTCAAATCATTCAACTGGAGATTTTAAAATGCGTAAACGACTTTTGACTGAAGGCGCCAAGGAACTTTCTTACGAGATTCGCGAGATTGTCAAGAAGGCAAATCAGTTGAAGGCTCTCGGTCTCAAAATCCACTGGGAAAACATCGGAGACCCTATCGAAAAGCATTGCGAGGTTCCCGCCTGGATCAAGGAAATTGTCGGGAACATCGTCAAGGAAAACGCGAGCTACGGCTACTGCCCGTCAAAGGGACGTCTCGACACCCGCGAGTTTCTCGCAGGCGAAACGAACAAGCTCGGCGGCGTGCAAATCAAGGCAGACGACATTCTTTTCTTTAACGGTCTCGGCGACGCCATCTCGACCATCTACAGTCTGCTTTCGATGACGACCCGCATCATCGGACCCTCCCCCGCCTACAGCACGCACAGTTCCGCCGAGGCTTCCCACGCGCATTCCTCTCCGCTCGTCTATCACCTGCGCCCGGAAAACCACTGGCTCCCGGACCTCGAAGAGCTCGAAAACAAGGTCAAGTACAACCCGAACGTCGCGGGCATCCTCATCATCAACCCGGACAATCCGACGGGCATGGTCTATCCGCTCGAATACCTGCAAAACATGGTAAAGATTGCAAAGGACTACCGCCTCTGCATCATCTGCGACGAAATCTACAACAAGGTGACGTATAACGGTGCGCATGCGCACCCGCTCGCGACCTACATCGGCGACGTCCCGGGCATTTCGCTCAACGGCATTTCCAAGCAGTATCCGTGGCCGGGCGCGCGCTGCGGCTGGGCCGAATACTACAACCGCGACAAGGATCCCGAGTTCGACGCGTTCTGCCGCGCCATCGACAATGCGAAGATGATCGAGGTCTGCTCCACGACCATCCCGCAGCTCACGATTCCGAAGGTTCTGGGAGACCCCCGCTACAAGGTCCACCGCGACGCCCTCAACGAAAAGATTGGACGGCGCAGCGCGCTCATCAACGAAATCCTTTCCGAGGTCCCGGAACTTTATTTCAACCCGACCTACGGAGCCTTCTACAACACCATCGTCTTCCGCCCGGGCGTTCTGAACAACCGCCAGACGCTTCCCGTCGAGAACCCGAAGATAAGGAGTCTCGTGGAGCAGTGGACGGAAAACGTTTCGAGCCTCGACTACCGCTTCGTCTATTATCTGCTCGCTTCGACGGGCGTGTGCGTCGTTCCCATCAGCAGCTTCTGCAGCGAGCTCCAGGGATTCCGCATTACGCTCTTGGAAGAGGACGAGGACGAACTCCGCCTGGTATTCACGAAAATCCGCGACGCCATCAAGGCCTACGTCAAGAGCGCCCCGTAAATTTTTTGTCAAACGAAAAATTTTATTTACAGTCTCCGGTTTCTCCGGAAACCGCAAAATTTTTTTTTCGGATTCCGGACGGCAGCCTTTTATATATTTTCAAAAACGTAATATTCCAAGAAGGATCATTTCATGAAATCATTCCCGTTAGCCCTTTCCGCCGCTTTGGTCGTTTCCCTGTCCGCCTGCAACCAGGCAGCCGCCAGTGGAAATTCCGGAGCGTCCAGTTCCAAGCTCGACAGCCTTTCGGCCGAGGTCGAGACCATGCACGAGGAGTTCGAAATCCTCAAATACGGTCTTGAGAAGCGCGGTCTTTCGATTGAGCAGATGAAGGCCGAGATGGAAGCGGACAACAAGGTCTGGGAAATTCCGGACGAATCCTCCCCGGTCTTCGGCAACACCAAGGATCCGCTCCTCACCATCGTCGAATTTTCGGAATTCCAGTGCCCCTATTGCGCGCGCATCGCACCGGTCGTCCACGACCTGATGGACAAGCACAAGGGCGATATCAAGTTTGTCTTTAAGCACTTCCCGCTCAGCTTCCACAAGGACGCCCCTGCGGCGGCCGCGGCCTCCATCGCCGCCCAGGAACAGGGCAAGTTCTGGGAATACCGCTACGCTCTCGCAAGCCACAACCGCGAACTCACGCCCGAAACCTTCAAGAATGTCGCGAAGGAAGTCGGCCTCGACATGGCGAAGTTCGAAAAGAGCATGGTTCTCGACTCCACAAAGCAGGCCCGCATCAACGAGGACTTCCAGCTCGGCGTAAAGGTCGGCGTCCAGGGCACCCCCAACTTCTACATCAACGGCAAGCGTCAGGACCGTTTCAGCCCGGACCTCGTCGAGAAGCTTTTGAGAGAAGCCAAGGCTAAGAAAAAGTAATTTTCTAAAAACATCAATCACCAAAAGGAACATACCGAATGAAACATCAATTTCTGAAGGCGACATCCTTGCTCTTTTTAGGGCTTGCGACGACCGCTGCGATGGCACAGCGCCCGCCTCGCATCGTTGTCTATAAGATGTTCGACGACCAATACCGTCAGGGCGGTTTCGACTACACCTACGGTGGCAAGGGCGGAACAGTCACCATCACGAAGGAAGGCGGCTACAAGTCCAAGTCCGCGCTCGACATCAAGCTCGACCCGACCGACTACTCCGGTGCTTCCATCTGCCTCTACAACGAAGTTTTTGACCTGAACAAATACATGCTCGACTCCAAGCTCGAGTTCATGATCAAGGGCAAGAACGGCGGCGAACAGCTGAAGGTCGGCATCCTCGACGAGGAAGTTTCCGACGGAAAGAAGACCCAGGTGGCGCTTCCGATGGCCAAATACATCGAAGGCGGCGCCGTGACGAAGGACTGGAAGAAGGTTTCCATTCCGCTCGTCGATTTCCCGGACCGCGGCCTCTACTGGGACAACACCCGCAAGTCCGAATTTCCCGCCCGCATCGACTGGGATAAAATTGCGGAAATCCGCTTCTCCATCGACAAGGGAACCAATTCGAGCTTCGAAGTCTATATCGATAATATCGAAATCGTAAAGGGCAACAAGAAGGCAAAGCCCAAACCCAAGATTGTCTATTGGGATGAAAACAACGACGTCATCGACGGTCCGAAGAACCCGGAAAAGCTCGACGGCAAGGCGAAGGTCTATAAGACGTTCTACGAGAACCAGATTCAGGGATTCTCCTACGTCTATGGCGGCCTCACCGCGCAGCGCGAAGCCGAATCCAAGACGGCCGGAAACCCGGGCGTCCTCGCGATGTACATCGACAACAACGACTGGTCGGGCGTCACCTACTCGCTCGGCGAGGGCAAGTATATCGACCTGAAGAAGTTCCGCGACAAGGGCGGCCTCTACTTCTGGATCAAGGGCAAGCTCGGCGGCGAAAAGATCTACGTCGGCATTCTCGACAACCAGGGCAACGACATCAAGAGCCAGACAAAGCTCGGGCTCGGCGACTGGATCGAGGGCGGCAAGATTTCGAACTCCGAATGGAAGCTCGCCAAGATTCCTCTGAAGAAGTTCTTTGACAAGGGCAAGGCCTGGGATGCGAACAAGCAGGCCGAAGTTGCGAAGGACGTCCAGTGGGACAAGATCCAGGAAATCCGCTTCTCGGTCGGCAAGGGCGAAAACCAGGGCGAACCGGGCAAGCCCGCTCCCGTCACCATCTTCGTCGATCAGATTACGTTTACGGAAAACATCGACTGGGTCGATCCGGACCTCAAGTGGAACAACTTCAAGTCGAACGCTCCGGACCTCGTGCTTTCCGACTTCGAAGGCAAGTTCACCAAGGACAAGTGGGAACCGTCCAAGGGCCCGAAGTCCGTGGTCGAAGTCGAAGTGCCGTTCAAGACGAGCCACCTCGACGGAAACAGCCTGAACATCAAGCACTTCCTTATGGCGGACTGGGTTGACGTCGTTCTCGACATGAAGAAGAACGGCCGCCCGGCAACGGATCGCGACTGGACAAAGCACTGGGGCATCATGTTCGATGTCTATTCCGAAAAGGCCTGGCAGTCGATCACCGTGCAGGTTTCCGACGCGGGCAACGAAATCTTCGTAGCGAACACGGGCGTTCCCAAAGGACGCACCACGGTGCTCGTTCCGTTCAAGAACTTCGGCAAGTTCCCCTACTACCAGCCGGCCGACGCCAAGGAAAACGGCGTGTTCGACCTGAAGGGCGTCATCAGCCTCGACTTTAAGCCGGGCGGAGAAGGCACCGAAGGCAACTTCGAAATCGACAACATCAAGCTTACGAACCAGCGCGAAGTCAAGCAGAAGGAACGTCCGAAGGTCATCCCGGTCGTCGTCAAGGGCGAAAGCGACGTGCTGAACGAGCACATCTCGGACGGCCTCTTCGGCATCAACGTGGCCCTTTGGGACGGCGACATGCTCGACAACAAGAAGTTCAAGGTCCAGACTTCCGAATTCGTGAAGCGCATCAACCACGGCATCATCCGTTATCCGGGCGGACTTCGCGCCGATGACGACCATTGGGAAGAGATTCTCAACAACAAGGACTGGATGGTCGATACGGACGAATTCCTCGACTGGCTGAAGAAGACCGGTTCAAACGCCATGTTCACCGTGAATTTCGGTTCGGGAACGGAAGCGGAAGCCGCCAAGTGGGTGAAGCACACGAACGTGGACAAGAAGGCCGGAATCATCTACTGGGAAATCGGCAACGAAATCTACGGTAACTGGCACCCGTATTACGAAAAGTACGGCAAGGACGGCGGTGAAATTTACGGCAAGCGCGCACGCAAGTTCATCGAAGCGATGAAGAAGGTCGACCCGACTATTAAGGTTGCGGTTCTGGGCGTTCTCGAAGGCGACTGGAACGAAAAGGTGCTGAAGGAAACCGGCGACATTGCCGACGGTCTCATCGTCCACCACTATCCGCAGCACTTCGGCGAAGAAAACGACTTTGCGATGCTCTCTTCCCCGCAGACGCTCCCGAAGATTTACGAACGTCTCCACAAGACGGTCGATAAGTGGACAAAGCACTTCAACAAGAAGAACAAGATCGAACTTTGGCTCACCGAATGGAACTCCGTCGATTTCAACCCGGGTCCGCAGACCATCGCGGTCGAAAACGGTCTCTTTGTCGCCGACTACCTCGGTATGCTCGCCACCGAAAACGTGGACAATGCACAATACTGGGATGTTCACAACGACATGACTCCGGAAGGCGGCGACTACGGCTACCTGACCCGCTCCGGCGAAGAATGCATGAACTGTCCGCGTCCGAGCTACTGGGCGTTCCAGATGGCTTCCGACGCTCTCCGCGGAAAGCTCTACAAGACAACCATCTCGGGTGACGAAGAAGCCCTCCTCACCGCCTACTACACGGTGAACGGCAAAAAGAAGTCCCTCCTCGTCGTGAACAAGAGCCCCTACAGCGACTTCGAAATGAAGCTCGACATTCCGGGATTCAAGGGCAAGGCCAATGTCCAGGTCCTCGATAAATCGACGGAAAAGCTGAAGGAAGGCTGGGCGAACGATCCTTCGAAGAAGGCGAAGACGGTTGACCTGTCGAAGCCGGTGAAGGTCGGAAAGCACAACCTCATGCTCATCACGCAGGAATAATCCCCCGCGGATGTAAAATTCGGAAAGCCCCGGCCCTGCCGGGGCTTTTCTTTTGCCGTCCCCAATTTTCCGCATGGAACATTTCAATTTCAGCCGATTTTTATATTTAGAAAAAGTGCCAACTTCAGCGGTTTTATGAAATGAAGTGCCCGACAATTTCTGGGACTGGAATACATTTCCAAAATTTGATGTATATTTTTGAAAGAGGTGATTTTATGGCAATGAGAACTTTCATTCTTATACTGATGCTCGGGGCGGCGCTTTGCAGCGCCAAAAATATCCTTTGCAAAAACGACAAGGCGCACTCGTTTACCTTCCATAAATGCTATGCGGAAGACGATTTTCGCTCCGTCCATCTTTTTATGTTTTGGCCCACATACCCGGACGGAAGCAGGTACGCGTCTAGCGGGACCGCCTCCTGGGACAACAAGACCCGTTTCGACGAAACAAAATTTACAACGTTCACGGAAAACGACATCGTCTATAAGGTCACTCCGCAAATGCACTACGAATGTTCCTACAAGGTCATCCCGTCCGACAAGCTCGCAAAAAAATTCAAGAACTCCTTTAGTCTGTACTCTCTCAATGATGCCGAATACTACATCGTATTCTACAGCAACTGCGGCTATGCGCCGGGCCGCTTCGCCGATACGACCTTTGCCGAAACCAAGCGCCAGCGCTATTCCTACGCATCCTCTTCGGACGCATTTTCCAACGTTCTCGCAGCCAAAAACATGGAAGACATCGCCTATCCCTGGAAATTTTTTCGCGAAGACGGAACGCTCCGTTTTCAGGGCACAGAAAAGGAAGGCATTTGCTATGACGCAACCGGGATGAAGAGGACGAAACGCGTGACAAGTCCCGAATATTGCAAATAGGGCTTTAAAAGTCGCCCGCAAAGCGACCTTTTTCGTTTGACGCCAGGCTATATTTTGAGCATTCAAAAGGAGAAATTTTTATGAGCAGAACCGAATTTACGCCCGAAAAAGTCTTTGCGCCTCTCGCCCCGAACGAAATTTTCGTTTTTGGAAGTAACCTCGCTGGACATCACGGTGGAGGCGCGGCACGGGCCGCCTGCAAATATTTTGGAGCCGTCTGGGGCCGCGGCACAGGCCTTCAGGGAAATAGCTATGCCATTCCAACCATGCAGGGAGGTGTCGAAACCATCCGGCCCTATGTCGATGAGTTTATCCTTTTTGCCAAGGCATATCCGCAATTGCGGTTTCTGGTGACGCCTATCGGCTGCGGAGTCGCAGGGTTTAGGCCCGCGGAGATAGCCCCGCTTTTTAGGGAGGCGCTCGACCTCGAAAACGTGATTCTTCCAAGACCCTTTGTGGAAATTCTCTCGGGAGCTTCCACCGTGACGGAGACGCGCGACGAGCGCAAGGCGCGCCTGGTGAACGTTTTTCGGGACACGCTTTCGATGATTGACGAGAGCGACGCCCTGAAGGCTTCGGTCGAATGGTCCAGGGCGCTCACAAGGTTTTACGCGGAGTATGACTTTCCCGCCGTCCATAAACAGCTCGGGAAGCGGGCAAGGATTTCGGTCACGAATCACCGGACTTTTGAAGCCGCGGGACTTTTAGCGGCGCAAAATCCCGGAAAACGCATCGCGGTGCTGAACTTTGCCTCGGCGACAACCCCCGGCGGCGGCGTAAAAAGCGGAAGCGGCGCACAGGAAGAAAGCCTTTGCCGCTGTTCCACGCTGTATCCCGTTCTGAGCCAAAAAGAACTGTTTTCGAAGTATTACGAGTTTCACCGCTACCGGAACGACCCCCAAAGGCTCTACTCGGACGCTTGCATCTATTCGCCGGACATTCAGGTGATAAAGTCCGACGGAAACACCCCCGAAAGGCTCCCCGAAAATCAATGGTTCAAAGCGGACGTCATCACGTGCGCGGCGCCGAACTTTCGAAACGCCACTCCCCTGCCGGATACGGAACTTTATAATCTGCATTTCAAACGCGGACGAAAAATTCTCGACGTGGCCCTTGCGGGCGGAGCCGAATGCCTTGTCCTCGGAGCCTTCGGCTGCGGAGCCTTCCGAAACAATCCTGAAATTGTCGCGCGGGCCTATGCAGCGCTGATGGAAGAATACCGTGAAGCCTTTGACACCGTGGAATTTGCCGTCTTCTACTTTGGAAACGAAGTGACGAACTTCGACGCATTCCAGAAAGCGCTGGGAAGCCTTGCGGATTAAGCTTCCGCGGATTTTTCAAAACCTCAAAGTAAAAAAGTTCCCCGCAATGCGGGGAACTTTTGATTTTTTCCGAAAGGCCCTTACGAATCGGACTTTTCTTCCGTTCCTTCGGCGGGTTCGGAAGATTCGGGAGCGTCCGAAGACTCGACAGGAACTTCGCCGTCCGCCGCTTCGGAGGCCGTCTGGCCTTCGGCACTTTCCTGTTCGATATCGTCACTGCTCGGGAGCGCGGTCGCGTCCTGAACCTTGTCGCTTTCCGAAAGGGTAATCGCCTTGACGCCCTGTGAAACGCGACCCGTGAGACGGATGCTCTCGACCGGAATCCGGATGACCTGGCCTTCACGGCTTGTGATAATCAGGTCGTAATCGTCCGCGACGCTTTCGACGAACACGGCGTCGCCCGTTTTTTCGGTGATGTTCAGGTTGCGGACACCCTTTCCTCCGCGACGCGTGATGCGGTAGGCCGCGGGTTCGGACCGCTTGCCGTAGCCGTTTTCGCTCACGGTCAAAACCTTGCGATCGGACCTGAGCCACAGAAGCGCGATGACCTCGTCGCCTTCCGCAAGACGGATTCCGCGGACACCGTGCGTTCCACGTCCCATGGCGCGGAAGCAGGAAATGGGGAACGTCAGTGCCTGTCCCTTCTTCGTTGCGAGCATCAGCAGATCCTTTGCCATGTTTGCGCTGTCAACGGGCTCTTCCTGGGATTCGGAATCGGATTCTTCCGGTTCGTTTATGTCCGCGGGTTCGATTTCTTCGCCACGGGCGGCGGCTTCCATTTCCTCGGCCGTCACGCCGACTAGCACCACCTTCACCAATTCGTCGCCTTCATCAAGCGTAATCGCGTTGACGCCGGCTCGGCGCGGATTCGAGAAGAGATTCAGGTCCATCTTGTTCACGATGCCGTTCTTTGTCGCAAAGACGAGGCAGTTGTAACCGCCGAACTTGCGGACCGGGACGATGGCCGAAACCTTTTCGCCCTGTTCGAGCTGCACGAAGTTCACTATCGGGCGGCCCTTGCCGTTCCGGGAACCTTCCGGCAGGCGATAGACCTTTGTCCAGTAAACGCGTCCCTTGTTCGTGAAGACGAGAAGGAAGCTGTGCGTGCTTGCGGTAAAGATGGTCTGGACGTTGTCCTCGTCCTTGAGGCTCGCACCGATGATGCCCTTTCCGCCGCGGTTCTGCGCCTTGAACGTATCGATTGGAAGGCGCTTGATGTAGCCTTCGCGGCTGAGGGTAATCACCTGTTCCTCTTCGGGAATGAGGTCTTCCGAGTCATAGTCCTGGACGGCCGCTTCGATGGACGTGCGACGGTCGTCGCCGTATTTGGCGGCAATCGCGTCGAGGGCGTCGAGGACTATCTGTACGCGGCGTTCCTTGCGGGCGACGATGTCTTCGAGGTCCTGGACCGTTGCAACGAGCTGCTGGAATTCCGCTTCGAGCTTCTCGATTTCGAGGCCCGTCAAGCGCTTGAGCTGCATATCGACGATGGCCTGGGCCTGGATGTCGTCGAACGAGAACCTTTCGCAAAGGGCCTTTTTCGCGGCGTCCGTATTTTCGGACGTCTTGATAATCGAAATAATTTCGTCGATATTGTTCTTGTCGCACGCGATGCGGAGCGCTTCGAGAATGTGCATCCGGGCGCGGGCCTTTTTGAGGTCGAACTGCGTGCGGCGGAGAATCACTTCGAGGCGATGATCGACATAGTGGCGGATCATGTCCTTGAGCGTAAGCAGCGTGGGCTGCGTGCGGTTGACCATCGCGAGGTTGTAGATTCCGAACGTATCCTCGAGCTGCGTGTATTTGTACAGATTGTTCAGAACGATGTCGCCCTGGAAGTCGCGCTTGATATCGACCACGATGCGCATGCCGTCGCGGTCGGATTCGTCGCGGATATCGCTGATGCCGTCAATTCTCTTGTCGCGGACGAGGTCGGCCATGTTCTTCACGAGCATCGCCTTGTTCACCATATACGGAATTTCGCTGATAATCAGGTGCTCGCGGTCCTTGGCGTCCTTTTCGATTTCGACGCGAGCGCGGACGCGGACCTTGCCGCGACCCGTGAGATAGGCGTCGCGGATGCCGGCCTTGCCACAAATGATGCCGCCCGTCGGGAAGTCCGGGCCGGAAACATAGTTCAAAAGCTCTTCGCATTCGATGTCGTTGTTTGCGCAATAGGCGTGGATGGCGTTCGTGATTTCGCGCAAATTGTGCGGCGGAATGTTTGTCGCCATGCCGACGGCAATGCCCGAGGAACCGTTGACGAGAAGGTTCGGGAACGCGGACGGGAGAACCAGCGGTTCGTCGAGCGTCTCGTCGTAGTTCTTGCCCATATCGACCGTGTCCTTGTCGAGGTCTTCGAGCATCATCTCGCCGAACTTGGACATTTTCGCTTCGGTGTAACGCATTGCAGCCGCACTGTCGCCGTCAACGGAGCCGAAGTTTCCCTGGCCGCGGACAAGCGGATAGCGGAGCGAAAAGTCCTGCGCCATGCGGACAAGCGTATCATAGGCAGCGGAGTCGCCATGCGGATGATATTTACCGATGACTTCACCGACAATACGCGCGGACTTCATCGTCCTCGCCTCGGCGGTAAGGCCGAGCTTGTGCATTGCAAAGAGCACACGACGGTGAACGGGCTTTAGGCCGTCCCGCACATCGGGAAGCGCACGCGCGACAATGACGCTCATCGAATAGCGCAGGTAGCAGTCCTGCATGTCCCGTTCGATTAGCGATTCGTAATGGGTACCCGGAGTCAGTTTGATGTTTTCTGCCATGATTTTCCTTCGTTTATTCCAATTCTAATTTTCCAAAACTTTTTGCAATTGTCTTTTCGACAGCGGAAAGTTCCGAGCGGGCCGTCTGGTCGATGGTCATCGGGGTGACGGTCGCATACCCGCGGAGGAGCATATCGTCGTCGGAATCCGCAATAAAATGCTCCGAAGATTTCCAGCCTTCGAGAAAATACTTGCCGTCCCTTTCCACATAGCGGTCCGTGAACATCGAGAGGTTCTGCACGGCAGCCCGGTAGCCGCGAAACGGAACCGTTTCCGTCGGAAAGTTGACGTTCCAGATTGTGTTCGGGGAAATTTCCCTGTAAAGCGCAAGCTCAACGAACTTTGCGGCAAACCGGCAAAGCTCGGACAGGGACTTTTCCGTCGCATCCGCGGAAAGCGAAAGCGCAAGCCCCGGGCATCCCCAGAGGGCCGCTTCCCGCGCACCGGCCACGGTTCCCGAATAGAGGGACGAGACGCCCGCGTTTTCGCCCCTGTTCGGGCCCGAAATGACGCAGGCAATAGGACGGTCGTGAAAAAGATTCCGAAGCCCCATCTTGGTGCAGTCGGCGGGAGTTCCCGTCATCGCAAAAAATTCAAAGGGATGGTCGCCCGGAACGCGCCAAACCTCGTGCCCCAGAAATCCGTGGAACGCATGGGAGACGCCGCTTTGCTCCGTCTCGGGAGCGATGACGAGGACGTGCGCGACCTTCGAAAGGGCATGCGCAAGGGAAACCAGCGCAGCGCTCTGATAGCCGTCGTCATTCGTCAGCAGGATTTGAGGAAAAGGCTCGTTCGACATTACCCGATAAAGATAGAAAATGAACACGCTTTTGTTTTGCTTTTTGCTACCTTTTACGCGTATGACGACAAAAATGCAAACGCCGCCGCTTCCCAAGGGAACGCGCGATTTTTACCCCGAATCCATGCGGATTCAGAACTACATCTTTGACACGTGGCGCAAGGCCGCCCTCCGGTTCGGCTACGAAGAATACGAAGGCCCGATGTTCGAACATCTGGAGCTTTACACCGGCAAATCGGGCGACGAAATTGTGAGCCAGCTGTATGACTTTATGGACAAAGGCGGACGTCACATCGCGCTTCGGCCCGAAATGACGCCGACGCTCGCGCGGCTCGTCATCCAAAAGGGAAACTCCCTGAAAAAGCCATTCAAATGGTTCAGCATGCCGCGGCTTTTCCGCTACGAGCGCGCCCAGAAGGGACGTCTCCGCGAATTTTTCCAGCTCAACCTCGACATCATCGGAACGGAGAGCATCTACGCCGAAGCGGACCTCCTTTCCGCCATCGCCTCGATGCTCAAGGACTTCGGGCTTGCCGAGGACGATTTTTGCATCGGGGTTTCCAGCCGAAAGCTTCTGAACGCCTTCCTCGAAGAGATTGGCGTCCTGGACGCGTCCAAGGTTTACCCGGTTCTCGACCGCCGTCTGAAAATCGAGAAAAAGGACTTTTACGCGGAACTTTCGGAAGCGGGCCTTTCGGAAGAACAGACGCAGAAGCTCGATGGCCTGATGGACTCGAAGAGCATTGACGAAGTGGCCGAAAAGATTCACGGCGAAGCGTCCGTTTCGGCCCTCGACGAAATCCGGCAGCTGTTCAAGACGCTCGAACATTCCGGAGCGGCCCGTTCCGTCGCCCTGGATCTTTCGATTGTCCGCGGGCTCGCCTACTACACGGGCATCGTCTTCGAAGTCTTCGACAAGGGAAAATCCATGCGCGCGATCGCGGGCGGCGGACGCTACGACAGCCTCACCGAAAAACTCGGCGGACAAAAGGTTCCGGGCGTCGGATTCGGCATGGGCGACGTCGTCCTCGCGAACCTTCTCGAAGAACGCGGGCTGCTCCCTTCCAAAAAGCAGTCGCTCGACTTCTTTGTCGCAAGCTTCACAAACGACATGGACAAAATTTTCGAAGTCGCAAGCGAACTTCGCAGGCGCGGTTTCAACGTGGGGCATCCGCTCGCTCAGGCAAAGCTCGGCAAGCAAATGGAACAGGCAAACGCGCAAGGAGCAAAAGTCGTCGTCTATGTCGATGGCGAAAAGGCTCCCGAAAACGGCTACGAATACAAGGTCCTTTCGACCGGAGTTTCCGGAGCGGGAACGCTCGAAGAGATTGCCAAAGTCGAAGGATGACGTCCGATGACGCCATTCCGCACACTTCTTTCGATCCTTTCCATTCTTCTCGTTTTGGGAATGATTTCGCTCGGATTTCCGAGGGACGGGATTCGCATCGGATCCCTGACGCTCCGGTTTCCGTCCGTTATGGAAAAATTGCAGGAGGAGGCGGAAAGCGCCCGGACGGATTCCGTTCCCTTGCCCGAAGAGCAAATCAAAAAGATGCTCGCCGAAACGCGCGCAAGGGAATTTTCCGAATACGCCGACTCGCTCGCCTTTTACGAGGAGTTCTTTAAAAGAGGACCGACGCGTTTTGATTTTCCGGAAGACGATCCGAAATGGTTCGACCGTTTCTTTGACAGGCTTCTTTCGGCAAAGGACTCGGGCGAAGTCGTGCACATTGTCCACTACGGGGATTCCCAGCTCGAAGGCGACCGCATCACGGCCACGTTCCGAGAATTTTTGCACGCGCTTTTTGGAGGCACGGGCCCCGGAATGGTCCCGCCGCTTGCGGACATTCCGTCAATGGCCTTCAATTCCCACACCACGGGAAATCTCTCCCGCCACCGCGTTTTCGGCCCGGCATCGGAACACGCCGCAAACAACAAATACGGCCCGCTCGCCCAGACGACCGACCTGAACGGCAGCGCGACCTTCTCCTTTAAAAAGAGCCTCCGCCAAAAAAATTTTCCGAGCGCGGGAAAGTTCCAAAAAGTCCGCATTCTCGCAAACCGGGCAAACCTCAAAACAAAACTCATCTACAAGGCGACCGTCATTGACACGGTTCTCACCGATTCCGCGCAGGAATTCAAACCGCGCCTCCAGAAGTTCCGCGCACAGGACCCTCAAATCGAGAATTTCCCAGGACTTTCCGTCTATACGTGGAACCTTCAACACGAAACGGAAGCCGTCACGCTCACAGTCTCGGGGAAGGCGTCCCTCTACACGATTGCCCTCGACGGAATTGCGGGCGTTGCGGTGGACAACGTCGCCATGCGCGGAAGCTCGGGCACCATTTTTACCAAAATGGACGAAGAACTTTTGGGATCTTCGCTTAAGGCGGTCCACACCAAGCTCATTCTGATGGAATACGGCGGAAACCTCGTCCCGAGCGTTACGAAGTCAAACCTGGGATGGGTCGAAAAGACGCTCGAAAAGCAGATTCAGGCCATTCAAAAGGCCATTCCCGATGCGGACATCCTTTTTATCGGGCCCGCGGACATGTCAAAAAAAATCGGAGGAAAATGGAAGAGTTTCCCGAGCCTCGAAATGACGGTCGAAACCATCCGAAAAGTCGCGCTTCGCAACGGATGCGCCTATTGGGACATGTACCGCGTCATGGGCGGGAAAAACGCAATGATTTCGTGGGTACGCGAAAAGCCCGCGCTCGGCGGCCCGGACTACATCCACTTTACACGCGCCGGCGCGGTCCGCATCGGCGAACTTCTCTACAACGCGTTCAAGCTTCACTACGACTACTACACGTTCCGCAAGGTGCACCGAATCGACTCGGAAAAGCTGTCCGAAATTCATTCGTTTAAGGACAGCACACGGAAAAAAATCGATACGCTCGTCACGGAATCGGGCGATACGATTGTTCTTTCGCCCGTATCCGAAGCACCCGAAGACTTTTTACCGGAATCGTCCGACACTCAAGGCAGGTGACGATGAAGTTCGCTCTTTTTTGCATCGCCCTTTTTTGCGAAAGCCTCCTTGCCGGAAACGTTTCGGCACTACCCATCGACTCGGCAAAGAACCACATCGAATTTCCGGCCGGGGACGCCTCCTTTACAAGCTTTCTCGGCAAAATGGATTCCCTCCTCTACATGAAGGAAGGCACGGTAAACATTCTGCACCTCGGCGGTTCGCACATCCAGGCCGATATTTTTTCGGACCGAATTCGCATGCGCCTCGTTCAGGACCTTCCGCTGCCTGCAGCGTCCCGCGGATTCGTCTTTCCCTACACCGCCGCCAAGTCCAACACGCCTTCGAGTTACGCTTCGAGAAAGCGCGGACACTTCAAAAATGAAAAAAGCATTTCCCGGAAGCGGAAAAATTCGGTCGGCATTACGGGATTCCGCGTCACGGCCATCGACCCCGAATCCGAAATTCGCATTGTTCTGAACCCGCGAAAAGGAAAGCCCAAAATCTGGAGCTTTACAAAGGTTCGAGTTTTCGGGGAAGCCAAAGGCCCTGCGGAACCCGTCCTGAAACTTTCGGAAGACGGAGAAAGACTTTCGGGCGTGCGCGATTCCGTTTCGGGTAGCTTTGTCTTTGAACTTTCCGAGCGGGCCGATTCGCTGATTCTCGAATTTCCGTGGAGGGATTCCGCGGCCATCCAAACGCTCGCCGATACGCTCGCCGTTCTCGACTCCGCCGGCAAAGAAGCCCTGTTTTCAAACGACGCGTTTTTCCGCCAAATGCCGTCCTTTTCGCTCACGGGGATAGTCCTTTCCGATACCGTTTCCGGTCTCACGTATAATTCCATCGGCGTCAACGGGGCAAACCTCGAATCGTACCTTTCCATCGAGGACTTTGAGCGGGACCTTGACTTTTCAAGGCCCGACCTGGTGATTTTTTCCATCGGCATCAACGACGCGAACGTCGAAAAGTTTAACGCGGAACTTTTCAAGGCCCGCTACGACACGCTCGTCTATCGCGTCCGGAAGGTTTCCCCGAATGCGGCCATCCTCTTTATGTCGAACAACGACTGCTACCTCACCAGCGCCGGAAAACCGAACAAAAACGGGATTCTCGTCGCAAAAGCGATGCGCGAACTCGCCGAAAGCCATCAGAGCGGCCTCTGGGACCTTTTTCACATCATGGGTGGCCTCGGTTCCATCGATGCCTGGTTTGACGAAGGATTCGCCCAAAAGGATCACGTGCACTTCAAGGCGCCCGGGTACGAAATTTTGGGAGACCTCTTTTTTGAGGCTCTCCGCGAACTCTTCTTCCCCGACCCCGAAATGACGCGTCTCAAGGGAGATGCCCCGTGAATTTTCTCGAAGGACTTTTGATCAGCGCTTTTCTCTTTGACCCGTCAAAGCCGCTCATCTTTACGCAATTTTATTTTTGGGCCTTTTTTGCCGTCGTCTTTGCCATCTTTTCCTGTCTGCACAGTAAAATTCTTCTGCGCAACGCATTTCTCTTTTTTGCAAGCCTCTTCTTTTACTACAAGACAAGCGGAAGCTACCTTGCGCTGCTCGTCTTTTGCGTTCTTGCGAACTTTCTCGGCGGGCGCATTCTCGACCGGTTCCGCGGAACCGCTTCGCGAACCGCCACTCTGGTCCTCCTCGTCGGAATTGATCTTTTTACGCTCGGCTACTTCAAGTACGCCTACTTCTTCCTGGACGTTTTGCGGGAACTTTTCGGCATCGACCTCACAGTCTATAACTTTTTTGCCGCGGCGAGCAACCGGATTTTTCACACGACGTCACTCGTCGATCAGATTGTTCTCCCCGTGGGCATTTCGTTTTTCACGTTTCAGGCCATCAGCTACATCGTCGATATTTACAAAAGGACCATTCGGCCAATTTCGAACTTTTTTGACTTCGGATTCTATCTGACGTTTTTCCCGGCCCTCGTCGCGGGTCCCATCATTCGCGCCGACAAGTTCATTCCCCAGCTGCACCGTCCCTATTTTCTTTCGCGCCGGGCCTTTGGACTTGCCATTTTCTGGATTCTGAACGGCCTTGCGAAAAAAATCATCATGAGCGATTTTCTTGCGACGCAATTTGTCGATAGGGTCTTCGAGACGCCGCTGCTCTTTACGGGATTTGAAAACCTGCTTGCGCTTTTCGCCTATTCGCTCCAGGTCTATGCGGATTTTTCGGGCTACACAGACATTGCGACGGGCGTTGCGCTTCTCATGGGATTTCGCCTGCCGCAAAACTTCAACTCGCCCTACAAGGCGGACAGGCCTTCCGAATTTTGGCACCGCTGGCACATTTCCCTTTCGCGCTGGCTACGCGACTACCTCTACATTCCGCTCGGAGGAAACCGCGGCGCGGGCTTCGGAACCGTTTTCTGGACCATCGTCATCTCCGGCATTGCCATTCTCCTTTCGGGAAGCGTGCTTGTCGCCGTCGGGCTTGCTACGCTCTACATCGCCATTTTCCTCTGGGGATTTTTCAAACCGGATTCCAGGCGGACCATCGCCAAGCACTTTAACGCGATGATCACCCAGCTGATGGGAGGCCTTTGGCACGGTGCAAGCTGGAACTTCATCGTCTGGGGCGGCCTCAACGGAATCGGAATGATTTTAAACACGCAATGGTGCAAGCAGCGGATTGAATTTCGCGCCATCGCCATGTTCCTCATTACGGCATGCGCCTGCATTCTTTGCAAGTTTCACTACGAGCCCATCTGGGGAATAGCCGCCGTCTCTTGCGGAGTCATCTTTTTTGGCATCTACGCGAGCATGCTCTACAGCCTTTTTTCAAGTCGCCCGCTCCCCAAGGTCAAATTTGTCTGGAACGTTCTTCTCACGTTTACTTTCATCACTTCGACCCGACTCTTTTTCCGCTCCGGTTCAAACCTCGACCCCGCCGAAGCGAACGAAGTCGCCTGGGAAACGGCCCGCAACATGATTCACCAGATAGGCTCGCCATGGGACCTTTCCCTCGTGCCACAAATGGCGTGGCAGCACCTATCCATCATTATCGTCTTTTTTATCGGCATGGCCATTCATTTGCTTCCGGAAAACTTCAAGCGGATGTACCGGTTCCGCTTTGCGAGCCTTCCCCGCCCGATCATCATCCTCGGCAGCGCCCTTCTGTGCTTTGTCATCTACCAGTTTTCGAGCGCGGATTCCCCGCCGTTTATCTACTTCCAGTTCTAGCCCTTCCGGTTTTGACAAATTTTGTCAAAGAACCATTTGCAGTTCCGAGAACATTTTTCGGTAGGCTTCGGCCTTTTTTTCGAAGGCGAGCGGATAGGCGCGGCTCGAGCTGGGCATTCTGTACAAATTAAGTTCCCTGCCAGCAAAGCTAAACGGGCTTTTTCCGCCGACAGGAGGTTCCTTTGCCGAAAGTTCCTCGGCAAGCGTCCGCGTCGCGAGCGTCCCGGTCGTCACCACGGCTTTTGCAAGGGGAATTTTTCGAAGAAGCGCCTTTACGTCCGTCGGAACGAGAACTTTCAGGAATGCATCCGAGGCGTTTCCCTTGAGACGTTCGACGGTCTCCGCCGTATCGTAAATTCCGATTCCTTTCCAAACAAGAAACTCCACGATCTTTTCGCGATCAAAAATTTTTTGCGGATTTTGCACAAAATAATTTCTGTCGTCAAAAAAGACCGCGCCCAGAATTCGCCACATGTCGTTGTTGAAATTCGGATAGTAAAAATCCATGCACCAGCGACTCTTCGGAGGCGGAAAGCTTCCGAGCATCAAAACCTTTGCGCCCGCAGGCAAAAAGGGCTTTAGAGGGTGCCGTTCCACGGCGAGGCAAATTCGGACATCGGCTTTCGCACCGAGTGCCGCGGAGAAGGTCCGCCGTGAACAGGGTCCGCATATCCCACGTCCAAAAGGCACACGAGCTTTCGGGTTTCCGGAAATTCGAACGCCCGCTCAATTGTTTCGGCATTGAATCCGCGAGCCCAAAGGGTCGAAAGTCCGAGATCGGTCGCTTCGAGCATCATGTGCGTCGTCACAATGCTCGCGTCTTCCGCGCCACAGTCATGCGCATCCTCGTACTTGACGGCCTTGTAGCTCTGGTTTGCGTCATACGTGACCATCAGAACGACCGGTGCGTTGTAGGCCATCCGGGTGAGCGAGCGGATTTTTTCGAGAGCCTCGGGCGTCTTGAGGACAGTAACGCGGACGGGCTGGGAGTTGGTGGCCGTCGGAGCGATGCGGCCCGCTTCGAGAACCGTTTCGAGCTTTTCCTCTTCGACCGGCTTTTCCAAAAAGGACCGGCAGCTGTAGCGACTTTGGGCTAAGGAAAGAAATGACATAAAGACCTCGCGTTGAACCCTTTGAAAATAGAATTTTACACTCAAAAATTACAACAAAATACAACACTTTTTGACGCCTCGCGGGGAACAATTTCTAAAGAGGGCTCTATTTTAATGGAACAGAGAAGGAGAAACCTTATGAATTTCAAATGGATTCTTGCCGCAAGCCTCGCCTGTTCCCCGCTGTGGGCGCAGGACGTTTTAACATGCCAAAACGGCACCTCCCGCGACACCAAGACGGTAAACGGCTACGATTACGAACTGTGGAGTCAAAACGGCACGGGCTCCGCGACCCTCACGATTACGGCAAACTCCAACCCGGCAAACGGCGGAACCTTTGACGCCGAATGGAGCGGCACCATCAACGTTCTTTCCCGCGCCGGAAAAAAGTTCACGAACAACGAAACGGTCTCCTCCGTCGGAGCCATCACAATCGACTTCGAAGCGACCTGGAGTTCCTCGGACAATGTCAAGATGCTCGGCATCTACGGCTGGGGATACTTTGCCTCGGGTGAGGAACCTTCGGGATTCTCGGACCAGATCGAATACTACATCATCCAGGACCGCGGAAGCTACAATTCCGCAACGAGCGGCACGAACTGCACGGAAAAAGGCTCGGCGACCATTGACGGAATTCTCTACAAGTTTACGGAATGCGACCGAATTAACCAGCCGATGCTCACCGGCAACGGAAACTTCAAGCAGTACTTCAGCTACCCGGCAAGCACGTCGAGCCACCGCACAAGCGGACGCGTCACCGTGTCGAAGCACTTTGCGGAATGGGCCAAGGTCGGCATGACGATGAACAAGCTCTACGAAGTCGCGATGAAAGTGGAATCCTACACGGGAAACACCGGAACGGCAAAAGGCAACGCAAGCATTACCAAAAACATTCTGTGCATCGGAAGCGCCTGCGACGATTCGGAATCTTCCGGAAGCTCCTCTTCGAGCGTCCAACCGAGTTCGAGCAGCGAAAAAAGTTCGAGCAGTTCGGAAATAGCGGCAAATGCGACTTGCAGCGATTACGATCCGGCGTTTTGCGGCGGAGCCGCCTTCGCAAGCGTCCTCGGTGGCTCCACGAGCATTCCCTCGAGCGGCGAGTGCCTTTACATTCGCGACTTTGAAGTGATTCAGCCCTCCCTCGGTTCCACGGTTTCCATCAACGGCGAATCCAACACGTGCGGAGACGAATGGGATGACTGCAATTACAATACGAAGCCCGCGGCAAAGGACGGAGGTTATTACGTCTATGTGGCAAGCGGATCGATTAACGATTACGAAAACAACGGCTGGGAAGGCATCGTCGGCGGAGCAAAGCCGAACTGTTCAAACAGCTCGACTGCAATCGGCTTTGCTCAAAAGCTCCGCGGAACCGTTTCCGTACAGGTTTTGGAAAGCCATGAACTGCAAGTACACTCAAACACATCCAAGACCCTCGAAGTCTTTGACATGCTCGGAAACAAGGTTTTGAGCGTTTCCGTTCCCGCCGGCGAAAAGACCATAAGCCTGAACATTCCAAGCGGCTCCTACCTCTGGAAAGTGCGCGGTGTCCGCGCCGGCCGCTTTACGCTCCGCTGAGACCGAATCTTCCCTGACGACCATAAGAAAATCCGTCCCGAGACTTCGGGATGGATTTTTTTGTAGATTATTCCCATGAAAAATCGGTTGTTGAACTACATCAAGAGCTTTCACTGGAAGTTTCTTTTCCTTTTTGCCGCATTCTGCGTAGCGCTCGCCATCGTGAACAATCTCCGCGTCGATGACGACAAGTCCGTCGATTGGATTGGCACCCAGGAAGTTTTCGCCAAACCGGAGTAGTCATGAAACGCCACGTTTTTTCAGCCGTTCTTCTCGCCATTGCAACGTTCCTCGTCTCGGTGTGCATCGCCGAGGTTTCCTTCCCGGAATCGTTCCTCACCTTTACGGACTTTGAATTTCTGATTGAGAAATTTCCCAAAATCTGGAAATACAATTTGCATTTTGGCCTCGGCGCTCTCGTCATAGCGCTGCCGCTTGTTTTTATCGCCTACAAAAAGGACAGGGACTGGACTCTCAAGGGCCTCGAAACGCTTTTCCGCGTGGGCATCGGCGGGTTCTTTATTTCGGCGAGCCTCTTTAAGATTCAGGATCCCAAAGGCTTTGCGGTCCTCGTTGCGCAATACCAGTTTTTGCCCGACTTCATCAACAACTTCTTTAGCCTCGTCTATCCGCAATTCGAATTTTGGTTCGGGCTTGCGCTCATCGTGACGCCTTTTGCGCGCGAAGCGGCCTTCGCCATTTTTTGGATGTTCGTTTCGTTCATCATCGCGCTCGCCTGGGCTCTCGCTCTCGACCTGGGCATCACGTGCGGATGCTTTGAACTTGAAGGTGCGCAAAGCAAGTCCGAAGCGTGGACAGCCCTCATCCGCGACCTGATTCTTATCGGCCCGACCTTCTGGCTGACGCTCCGACCGAACCGGAGCCTCATCGGAATCTGGCGTTCCAAAAACTAAAACGGCAAGACGCCCAAATCCGACGCACCGGTCCGAACTTTCGCAAGAACCTCGAGACCGGTCATTTTTTGCATCATCAAAATGTTGTCGTCTTCCATTTCGAGATTTCCGCTTGAGCCGTAGCGGTTCACGAGAATGCCGCGAACTTCAAGACCGCGCGACCGCGCATATTCCACGGTGAGAACGCATGCGTTGATGGAGCCGAGCGCGGCCGTCGTGACGACAAGCAGCGGAAGGTTTACCGTCTTCATGACGTCTTCCAAAAAAATTTTTTTGTCGTCGTAGCGGATTGGGCAAATGATTCCGCCGCTTCCTTCCACAAAAAGAAATTCGTGTTTTTTCCCGGTGCGTTCAAAATCTTCGCGGACCTTCGAAAGTTCGAGCGGATTCCCTTCCTTTCGGGCGGCGAGATGCGGAGAGACGGCCTCCCGATAAACGTAGCTCACCAGTTCCTCTTGAGAATCTTCGAGGCCTGCAAACCTTTTGACGTAGTCCGCGTCGCCCGCGACCCATGATCCGCTTCGAAATTCGGCCCCGCTGAGCGCCGCCTTGTAGTAGCCGGCATCAATTCCGGCGTCTCGCCATTTTTTGACGAGAAGCGCCGTCACAAAGGTTTTGCCGACATCGGTGCCGGTCGCCGTCACAAAATATCCGTTTTTCATAGTGCGGAATTTAGAAATTCCGCTTGGCGGACTACTCGTGAAATTCGTCTTCGCCATCGACGGCGGGCATCGGTTTGCATTCCCCGATAAGACGAATCGCTTCGCAAATGCGGTCGAGTTCCGCATCGGTCGTAATAAGCGGCGGCATCGTATAGACGTAATTGCAGAACGGTCTGAGCCAGACGCCCGTTTCGCGGATGACGCGCAAAATGTCGTCGGGAGAGGGCTTTGCCCGAAGTTCCAGAACGCCTATGGCCCCGAGGACGCGGACGTCCGCCGCGTTTTCGAGGGTCCGCATGGGGAGAATGTTTTCACGGAGACGTTTTTCGATTCGGGCAACGGAAGCCTTATAGTCCCGCGATTCAAAAAGCGAAAGCGAAGCGATTCCGGCCGCACACGCAAGAGGGTTCGCCATGTAGGTCGGGCCGTGCATAAACGCGGAAATTTTGCTTTCCGTAATGGTTTCCGCGACGACTTCCGAGGCGACACAGGCGGCCATGGTAATGGCCCCGCCGGTAAGAGCCTTTCCGATGCACAGGATGTCCGGGAGGATTCCCGCATGTTCCATGGCAAAGCGCGGCCCGGTTCTGTAAAATCCCGAAGCTATCTCGTCGAGAATCAAGAGGATTCCCCGTTCGCTGCACAGCTTGCGCAAACGCTTGAGATAGTTCGCATTGTAAAGCCACATGCCGTTTCCGCCCTGAAACACGGGTTCGCAGATGACGGCGGCGATTTCCTTTTCGTGCTCGGAAACCACCTTTTCCATCGAAAGAAAGTCCGCCTCGTCAAAGGCTCCGTCGGCGCGGCAGTTCGGGCGTTCCGCAAAATAATGCCTGGGCATGATGCCGCGAAAAAGAACGTGCATGCCATCGGGATCGCTCAAGGCCATGGCGCCCGCGGTGTCGCCGTGATAGCCTCCCTTGAGAGCGACCAGTTTGCAGCGCTCCGGATGCCCTTTCGCATACTGATATTGCACGGCCATCTTCGCAGCGCATTCGACGGCAATGGATCCCGAATCCGCATAAAAGATTCGGTTCAAGCCATCGGGCAAAAATTTGACCAGATGCTCCCCGAGTTCAATCGCGGGTTCGTGCGTAAAGCCGCCGAACATCACATGGCACATCTTTTCGCTCTGCTTTCGAATCGCCTCGACGATTTCCGGTGCACCGTGTCCGTGTGCAACACACCACCAGCTCGAAACCGCGTCTATCAGTTCCAGCCCCTCGGAAGTCCGTATGCGCGTTCCTTTCGATTCCGTCGCAAGAAACCGCGCAGGCGTATTTCTGAGCGATGCGTAGGGATGCCAAAGATGTTTACCGTCAAAAGCCAAGCGTTCGTCTATCATGGGAAAAAATCTAGAAATTGAAGGTTTCAAAGGTTTAAACAAAAAATCCCCCGCACGCGTGCGGGGGATTTTAAGCTTCAAGGGAAGACGTTATTACTGAACGCGCTTCATCATGATGCGACGGTTCATTTCGCGTCCTTCCGCCGTACTGTTATCGGCAATCGGATCCGCTTCGCCCTTGCCTATCGCTTCGAGACGGCTCGAATCGACACCGTTCTTCACCAGTTCGGAACGCACAGCCTCGGCGCGCTTCTGGGAAAGCTTCAGGTTCGCGCTTTCCTTGCCGCGGTCATCGGTGTAGCCCAGAATCTGGTAACGTTCGCTCTTGCGTTCCTTCTTGTTCAGGTCCTTCGCAAGTTCGCGGAGCGTTCTCTTCGAGTTGGCGGTGAGCTTTGCCTTGCCGCTCGAGAAGAAGACTTCGAGCTTGATTTCCTCGACCGTGCAGCCGTCCGCGGCAGGATCGCCGGCTTCATACGGGCACTTGTCGAGACCTGTGCACTTGTCCTTGAACATGTCGAGCATGCCCTTCTGAGTCACCCACGGATCGCAAACGCCGTCGCCGTCCGAGTCCGGATTGTCGAGCGGGCAGCCGTTGCTTGCCGCGGAGCCGGAATCGAGCGGGCACTTGTCGAGGCCCGTGCACTGGTCCGCAAACACTTCGAGCATTCCCTTCTGAGTCACCCACGGATCGCAAACGCCGTCATGGTCCGAGTCCGGATTGTCGAGCGGGCAGCCGTTGTTCTTCACGGAGCCGGAGTCATACGGGCACTTGTCGAGGCCCGTGCACTGATCCTTGAACACGTCGAGCATTCCCTTCTGAGTCACCCACGGATCGCAAACGCCGTCATGATCGACGTCCGGATCTTCGGTCGGGCAACCGTTCGTCACGGCCGGGCCCGGTTCGTTCGGGCACTTGTCAACGCCGGAGCAGACGCTCTTGTAGTCGTCGAGCATTCCCTTTTCGGAGACCCACGCATCGCAAACGCTGTCGCCATCGACGTCCGGATTTCCGAGCGGGCAGCCGTCGTTCTCAATCGGGCCATATTCGGCCGGGCACTTGTCAACGCCCTTGCACTGCTTCACGTTCGGGTCGGTCGGATTTTCGAAGAAGTAGCCGAGACCCTTTTCGGTCACCCATGCGTCGCAAAGACCGTCACCATCGACGTCCGGATCGGGCCACGGGCAGCCCTTGTTCGCGACGGGACCCGCTTCGCCCGGGCACATGTCGTAACCCTTACAGATGTTCGCAAAGTCCGCGAGGCGGCCTTCGTCGGTCACCCACGGAGAGCAGAGGGAGTCGCCGTCCGGGTTCGGATCCTTGCTCGGGCATCCGTTGAACGCCGGGAGACCGGCCTGGCTCGGGCATTCGTCAATGCCGGAGCAGACGCCTGCAAACTTGTCAAGCATGTTCTTCTGGGAAACCCACGGATCGCAAACACCGTCGCCATCGACGTCCGGATTGTCGAGCGGGCAGCCGTCGGCGCCTGCGCCCTGTTCGTTCGGGCACTGGTCGATGCCTTCGCAAATTTCGGCAAAGTCCGCGGAGAGACCCTTTTCGGCAACCCAGGAGTCGCAAACGCCGTCCTCGTCGAGGTCGGGGTTCGGCCACGGGCAGCCGTCATTGCGCTTGTCGCCCGGTTCGTCCGGGCACTTGTCCTGGTCGTCGGGAACGCCGTCATTATCCCTGTCCGGGTCGATGAGGAAGCCGGACCAGGTGATGCCGCCGAAGCCGGCCGCGGACGGAGTCGTGCGCACCTTGGACGTCCACACTTCGTTTCCGTTGCTTCCGTCGTTCGCATTTCCGCCCATGATTGCCGTCTTGGTGTATTCCTTCGAGATGGCGAAATGACCGCCGACCTGAAGGTCCAGATGGCTCCCGATGTGGAAGACTAGACCCACGGAAGCTTCGTTCATCGAAAGCCCGTCAAGCACCTCGTAATCGCCTCCGACGATATCCATATAATATTCGCCGAAGATGGAGACCACCGAAATCGGGTAGAACTCGATGCCGCCGGCAAACGTGTAGAAGCCCGAGAATTCGTCGTTGCTCACCGTGAACCGGTAGCCGCCGTTCAAATGAAGAAGAAGCGGAGCCGCGTCAATCTTTCGAAGGTCCATCGTCACGGCTGCCGTGGCGCGGAAAATCGAGTTGTTCGAACCAAAGGCGAAACCGTTGTGCTGCACCACGTTGATGTAGTCCGGTTCGCGAACCCAGGAGCCGCGCTTTGTGGCGTCCGTCGTCGGGAAGTCCATGCCGAGAATGGCCGCAATGTCGAAGAGCTGGTCTTCGGGAAGCGGTGCGCGGAACTTGAGGGACGCGCGGAGGTTTCCGAGGTAGCCCTGCTTCGCCGCATCCGAGTTCTTGAACTCCAGCTGGTCGTAATAGAGCGGGAGCATTACCGCGACGTCAACGATTTCGAACATGCCGAAAGACATGCCGACATATCCGCTCAGTCCAATAAACTGGTCCAGCTCGTCGCTTACGCGATTTTTGCCTTCACCGTAACGATTGAAACTATAGGCGTCGAAGACTCCGCCGTCGTTCGAAACGTCACCGAGAACGGTGATTCCGAGCTGACCGTGCTTCATCGACTTCGCCGAGTAGGTCTTGTCGAAACCGAGCTGTCCCGACTTGTTGAAGGTTTCGTGCGCAAAGGCGAGCGAAACCGACAGGCCGAGAAGAGCCAGGCTTTTGATGCATTTGTTCATTGATTCTCCTTCTGAAAAAACCAATCCTTGCGGACCGCCCTTCCGGACAGTCCCTATCCGAACGAAAAATAAATAGAATCGTCCCGTTTGTCTTTGCCCGTTTGCGGGAATGCAACTTCGTATAGGCTTTTTTACACATTCCGCGCATAGGTTTAGCGGAAAAGTTCCGGATTTTCCTTCTTGAGGCTCGCATATCCGCGGAACGAAACAATCAGATGATCGAGGACGGGAATTTCGAGCAGGCGACCGGCCCTGCAAAGCGCACGCGTCACGCTTTTGTCCTCCTCGCTCGGGACAAGAGCCCCCGACGGATGGTTGTGAGCGATAATAATGCAGCTCGCCCGGTCGCGAATCGCCTCGGTAAAGACCTCCCGGGCGTGAACCGGCGTACGGTCCGCAAGCCCGAACGTCACCGGATGCACGCCTAAAATTCCGTTCGAACTGCTGAGCGAAACCGTCACAAAGCATTCCTGATTCCGAAACTTGAGAAACGCGAGGTGCGGCATCAGCGCACCGGGAGACGTCACGTTCGTCATCTGCGAGCCCAGAAAGAACCGGCCCGAAAGTTCGAGACACGCGAGAATTTGCGAAGCCTTGGCCCGTCCAAGCCCTTCTATCCGGCAAAGTTCCGAAAGGGTCGGGCGGCGAGCCTGCGTCGAAAGAAACTCGGCGAGTTCCTCCGAAAGCGCAAAGACGTTCTTCGTCGCCGTGCCGCGTCCGAGAATCAGCGCGAGCAGGTCCGATGTGGAGAGGGCCTCGGGGCCGTCCTTTTCCAGACGTTCCCGGGGAAGGCGTGTTTTGTCGCAAGCGATCATTTTGAACCTCCTTTGGGTTTTTCCTTTAAAACGTTTTTCGAGCCGTTTTGTACACCCTTCCCCTTCATTTTTTTCGATTTTGTTCATTTTTTGCATTTTCGGGTCATCAAGTCCGATTTTCAAAAATAAAATTTTCAAAATTTCAAAAGTTTCACCCAATTTTTCAAGTTTTCAATTAAATAAAGTCCTTCAATTTCGAATTTTTCGTAAAAAGTCCCAAGTTTTCAACTTTCAAATTTTAGAAAATCGCAAAAGTTCCAAAATATTTTTCAATTTTTCAAAAATTTTCATTTTCAAAAAATTAAAAATTTTAAAAAATCAACATTTTTCAAGGAAACCCATTGACAACGCACCTTTTCGTCGCTATATTTGAAGCATTCAAAAACACCAATTTCACTGAGAAACGTTATGACAAACCACGCATTAAGCGGTGCCCAAGTGATTCTCGATTGTCTAAAGCGCGAAGGCGTCGATACGATTTTCGGATATCCGGGCGGATCCGCCATTCCCCTTTTCGACGCCCTTCTCGATTCGGGCATCAAGATGGTCCTTTCGCGGCACGAACAGGGCGCAACGCACATGGCCGACGGCTATGCCCGCGCCACGGGCAAGGTGGGCGTCGTCCTCGTCACGAGCGGTCCGGGCGCAACCAACACGTTTACGGGCATCTACACGGCCCTGATGGATTCCTCCCCCATCGTCGTTCTTGCGGCCCAGACGACCACGCCGAATCTCGGCAAGGACGCTTTCCAGGAATGCGACACGAGCGGCATGACGTTTGCGGCGGTCAAGCATTCGTTCCTCATCAAGAATACGAACGATCTCCCGCGTGCGGTCAAGGAAGCCTTCCACATTGCGCGCACCGGGCGTCCGGGACCCGTTCTCATCGACCTTCCGAAAGACGTTCTCGCCGGAACCTGCTCCGCAAAATACACGGAAGAGCTCGACCTTCCGGGCTACAAGATTCCGACCTACGCGGACACGGCCATGGTCGAAAAGGCGGCAAACCTTCTTAAAAAGTCGAAAAAGCCTCTCCTTCTCGTGGGACACGGCGCCATCATTTCGAACGCGGCCAGGCAGGTCAAGGAACTCGCCGAAAAGCTGAACGCCCCCGTCGTCGAAACGCTCCTCGGCCTCGGAGCCTTCCCCGAAACGCACCCGCTTTCGCTCGGCATGCTCGGCATGCACGGAACGGCCTACGCGAACAAGGCGCTTCTCGACTGCGATCTCATCATGAGCATCGGTTCGCGCTTTGACGACCGTATCACGGGAAAGCTCGACGAATTCTGCAAGGGCGCGACCATCATCCACATCGACATAGACCCGGCGGAAGAAGGAAAAATCCTGCAGCCGCACGCGTTCCTTTGCGGTGACGCGCGACTTGTGCTCGAGCAGCTCCTCCCGCTCGTTTCGCGTCTCGACACGGACAACTGGGTAAAAACGGTCCAGACCTACAAAAAGCGCTTTCCGCTCACCTACCCGAAGCAGGGCGGCCTCCGGATGCAGCACATCATTTCCACGGTCTATGAGCTTACCAAGGGCAAGGCCATTGTGACGACCGACGTGGGACAGCACCAGATGTGGGTTGCGCAGTTCTACAAGGCGGATTATCCGCGGCAGTTCATTACGAGCGGCGGCGCGGGCACGATGGGCTTCGGGTTCCCGGCGGCCATCGGCGCCGCATTCGGTCTCGCTTCGCAGCAAAACTGGCCGGTGTGCTGCTTTGCGGGCGACGGCGGATTCCAGATGACCGAGTCCGAACTCGCGACGGCGGCCATCCACAAGCTCCCCATCAAGATTTTCGTGATGGACAACAAGTTCCTCGGCATGGTCCGCCAGTGGCAGGACATGTTCTACGACAAGCGCTATTCCTCCGTGAGCATGGTCGGAAACCCCGACTTTGTGAAGCTCGCCGAGGCCTACGGCATTCCGGGACTTCGGATTCGCCGCGCGGCCGATGCGGAACGCGTCATCCAGAAGGCTCTCGACCATAGCGAAGGCCCCATACTCATCCACTGCGAATGCGAAGAAGAAGACAACGTTTTCCCGATGATCCCGGCAGGCGCCCCGCTTACCGCAATGGTCACGGAACAGCCCAAGGGTCAGCTCGAAAAGCCGACAGGGAGCACCTAATATGCAAGAAGCAACCGAAAAGAAATCTTCCGCCCACTGCCTGAGCCTGCTCGTCGCGAACCGGCCCGGCGTCCTCGTGCGCATCGCGCTCGTCTTCTCCCGCCGCGGATACAATCTGGATTCCCTGGTCGTCTCCCCGACGCTCAACCCGGACTTCAGCCGGATGAACATCGTCGCCCACGGCAACCCCGAAATTCTCGTCCAGATAATCAAGCAGCTCGAAAAGCTCGTCGATGTCATCCAGGCCAAGGATCACACGGGGTCCTCCACCGTCGAAAAGGAACTCGCACTCATCAAGGTCAAATGCAGGTCGGAGCAGCGCACGGAAATTCTCCAGCTGTGCGACCATTTCAAGGCGACGACGGTCGATATGACGGACACTTCGATGATCATCCAGATTACCGGAAACACGGACAAGATCGACGCGATGAAGCATCTGCTAGACAAGTTCGAGGTTCTCGAATACATCCGGACGGGCAAGGTCATCATGGTCCGCGGCGAAGACCTCACCTAGGGCCAAAACACAATTTCCTTCTCCAGAAGGTGCCCCGCTTCGGCGGGGCTTTTTTATACATTTACCGCATGAAGATTTTTGTAACCGGAGTGGCAGGGCAGCTGGGCCACGATGTGATGAACGAGCTTGCAAAAAGAGGCTACGAAGGAATCGGGAGCGACATCGCCCCCTCCTATGGCGGAATCCAGGACGGAAGCTTTGTGACACATGCTCCCTACCGTTCGCTCGACATTACGGACGCAGCCGCCGTCGAAAAGACAATCGAAAGCGTCCTTCCCGATGTCGTCATCCATTGCGCCGCGTGGACCGCGGTTGACCTCGCCGAAGATGCGGACAAGCGCGAAAAGGTTTTCGCCATCAACGCGGGCGGCACCCAGAACATCGCAACCGCATGCCAAAAGATAGACGCGAAAATGATCTATATCAGCACCGACTATGTCTTTGACGGCAAGGGCGAAACTCCCTGGGAACCGGACTGCAAGGCCTACAGCCCGCTCAACGTGTATGGGGCGTCCAAGCTCGAAGGCGAACTCGCCGTAAGCCGCACGCTTACAAAGTTCTTCATTGTCCGCATCGCCTGGGTCTTCGGGCTCAACGGCAAGAACTTTATCCGCACCATGCTCTCCGTCGCGAAGTCGCACGATACGGTGCGCGTCGTAAACGACCAGATTGGGACGCCAACCTACACCTTCGACCTTTCGAGGCTTCTCATCGACATGGCCGAAACCGAAAAATACGGCTACTACCATGCGACAAACGAAGGCGGATTCATCAGCTGGTTCGACTTTACAAAGGAAATTTACCGTCAGGCCGGGCTTTCCACGCAAGTTCTCCCCGTCTCGACCGCGGAATACGGGCTTTCCAAGGCGGCCCGTCCCTTTAACAGCCGCCTATCCAAGGAAAAGCTCGTCCGCGAAGGCTTCCGTCCGCTCCCGCCGTGGCAAGACGCCCTTTCGAGATTCTTGAAGGAAATGAACCCGAACTAGGGCCGGAATCTCAAATTTTCAAAAAGGAAATTTAAGGTGAAACGACATATTCGCATTTCGGCCATTATTATGTTCGCGCTCACCTTAAACTTTTTGGCCTGCGGAAAAAACGACAAGGAAGTTTCCCTGAATAAAAAAGAACCTGGGAATGACTCAGTTTTTGTAAAAGCAGTCAATCCCGAATATTTCATTCACTCGGGAACAGATCTTATGGCGGTCATTGATTCTGCCGACGAAATCTGGATTTTACAGGATCCAAAGACGAAAAGTCTGCGCGAATTCCAACCTTTCACATTGAGTCTAGGGAACCTCTAAAAATTGCTTTGGTAAAGAAAATTTGAGTGAAACCAAGCGATGGATAGGCGGGACGAACCAGCGCGAAGTATCGCAACCAAATTTTTGAAAATTGAATTTTTAGAGGTGACCTTTAGAAAATATCAGCCTAAAATCGGCCAAGATAAATTCTACTTCGAAAATTAAAAGTGAAACGCCTTTACCCTTCGCGTTTAGCCTTAAAGTTCGTTTTCTTTAGAAAAGCTCTTCCCGGATACGGAGAGGACAAGTTTATCCAGTCGATGGGTTTCTACATTCCTTATGACAGGAAGTGGAAGTGCCGAAAAGAAATCAAGCCGATTCCCTACAGGTAAACGGAATTTTCAAGCGATGCGAAACTACCCTTCGAGATACGTGTAGCCGTAAAGTCCCGAGCGGTAGATATTCAAGAATTCCTTGCCTTCCTGGAGCGTGATTTTTCCTTCCTTCACGGAAGACGAAACCCAGTTTTCCATGGTCCGCACAAGGGCCTTGTCGCTAAAGTTCACATAGTCCAGAACGTCTTCCACCGATTCGCCGTCAATCATCTGGTCGATGCGGTAGGAGTCTCCATCGCAGACGACGTGCACGGCGTTCGTATCGCCAAAAAGATTGTGCAGGTCGCCGAGAATTTCCTGGTAGGCGCCTACGAGATAGACCGCGAGGTAATACGGTTCGCCGTCCTTTAGCGGATGGACGGGCAGCGTACGTGAAATTCCGTCACCCGAGACGAACATGTCGATTTTGCCGTCCGAGTCGCAAGTGATGTCCTGGAGCGTCGCATCGACCGTCGGAGCCTCGTTCAGCCGCTGAATCGGCATAATGGGAAAGATCTGGTCGATGGCCCAGCTGTCCGGAAGGCTCTGGAACAGCGAAAAGTTGCAGAAGTACTTTTGGGCGAGAAGCCTCGGCAGTTCCGAAAGTTCCATCGGGGAATGCCGCAGCTCGTTCGAAAGTTCGTTGACGCGGCGCGCAATGCTCCAAAAGAGGCGCTCCGCGAGGGCGCGCGTCTGCAAATCGACGGTTCCCATCCGAAACCCGGAAAGCACGTCATCGTTGATTTGCATCGCATCGTGCCAGTTTTCGAGCAGGTTCCGGACGTTCAAATTTTTTAAAATCGCATGCAGGTCCTTGATGGAATCCGCGGCGCGTTCCGGAATTTCCTGTTTTTCGTCCTCGAAGAAAGCCGGGCCCGCCGCCTCCAGAACGTTGAACACCAAAATGGAATGGTGCGCGGAAAGGGCGCGTCCCGTTTCGGCGATTACGTTCGGATGCGGAAGAGAAAATTTTTCGCAAGTCTCGTAAATGGAATAGACGATGTCGTTCGCATATTCCTGGACGGAATAGTTCACGGAACCCGTTCCCGCGCTGCGGCTCCCGTCGTAATCGACACCGAGTCCGCCCCCCACATCCACGAATTCGACGTTCATCCCGGCCTGTTTCAATTGGGCGTAAAATTCGGAAATTTCGCGAAGCCCGGACTTGACCTTTCGAATGTTCGTAATCTGGCTTCCCAGGTGACAGTGGATGAGCCGCACGGAATCGCACATGTTTTCCTTGCGAATCAGATCGAGCGCATGGAGAAGGTCCGAACTGCTGAGCCCGAACTTGCTGTGATATCCGCCGGATTCCTCCCACTTTCCCTGCCCGGAAGACGCGAGCTTTATCCGCAAACCGATATTCGGCTTGACGCCGATGCGGCGCGAAATGTCGATAATCATCGGAAGCTCGTTCATCTTTTCGACGACGACGAAAATGTTCTTGCCCATCTTTTGCGCGAGCAGCGCAAGCTCGATAAAATCCTCGTCCTTGTAACCGTTGCAGATAATGAGGGACGCCGGATTGTCCATGTTGGCGAGAACCGCATGAAGCTCGGGCTTGGAACCGGCCTCAAGCCCGATGTTGAACTTTTTTCCGTGGCGGACGACTTCCTCGAGAACGGCGCGCTGCTGGTTTACCTTGATGGGAAACACATCGTAAAAGGAGCCCTTGAAACCGTATTCCTCGATGGACTTGTTGAAGCACTCGTTGATTTTTTCGATGCGCGTATCGAGAATGTCGGGGAAACGGAGAAGCAGCGGAGCAGGCATGTCGCGGAGGTCGAGTTCCTGGACGAGCTTGTAAAGATCAATCTCGGGACCCTTTTCGCGGAGCGGCCGAACCGTCGCATGGCCTTCCTCGTTGATGTCGAAGTAGTTGATTCCCCACCCGCGGGTATTGTAGATGTCCCGGGAGTCGTCGATACGCCAATTTTTCATTTCGTGCGAGTACCTCTTTTGGTTGTGAAAATTCAAAAAAAACAATAGAAAAAAACGGACCCGTTTTTAAGGGGCTTTTGCATTTTCTATTTTCGAAAATGCATTTTTTACCGAAGAGGTTCTATGTCGCAAATCGCAAGCTTTTTCTCGGAATACTGGGTCATCATTCTGATTCTAGTCATTCTCGTCGTCATTTTTGCCGCCGTTCGCGCCGTACGAAAGGTGATGAAGGAAGGCGGCGGAGCCTTTAACATGGACACCATCCGCAAAAATTCCGAACCGAACCGCGAGGTCATCCGCTACAAGGGCCGCGCCATGCTCAAGGATGCGGACATCGTTTGCGAAGTCAAAGGAAACCGGGTCGCTCCGAAGCGCGAAGACCTCACGCTTTTTCGTGCGGCGTTCAAGAGCAAGTTCAAGGCCGCCGTTTTCTTTATCGAAAAGGAAAACAAGGTCGCCTACTTTTTTTGCAAGACCGAAGCGGGCCTCCAGCGCCGCATTGCAAACCTGATGCTCGACAAGCAGGAAAAGAACGGACACTGGCCCTATACCGACCGGGCGACCGGCGAGCACCTCCGCTTTCCGAGAGTCTAGTTTTCGGATTTTGAATTTTCGTCCATGACGCAAGACGCTTTTGAGGCTCTGCCGCTCGCCCCTTTTCGGGACGAGATTCTTGACGCGGTTTCGTCCCAAAAAAATTTGCTGTTGACGGCTCCGACGGGGTCCGGAAAATCGACGTTCATCCCGTGGATGCTTTCAAGGAAAACTTCCGAAAGGTCGTTAAGGGTCGCCGTCCTCGAACCGAGACGTCTCGCCGCTACGAGCCTTTCCCGCTACCTCGCAAGAATTTCGGGAGAAGAACTCGGAAAAGAGGTCGGCTACCGGATCCGCTTTGAATCCGCCGCGTCAAGCGACACGAAAATTCTCTACACCACCTACGGCAACTTTCTGCAATCGACGCTCCACGGAAACGAGCGCTTTGACTGGATAATCTTTGACGAATTCCACGAGCGCCGGGCGGAAATGGATCTTCTCCTCGCCTACTTTCTTGCGAAAGAAAACGACCCCTCCTCGCCGCGGATAGCCGTTCTCTCCGCGGACCTGAACCGCGAGGCACTCGAAAAAATTTTACAGGTCAAGTGTCTGGAGGTCGGGCGGCCCGGCTTTCCTGTCGAAACGCTCAACCAGGACGTTCCCAAAGGTTCCCCGCTCGGAAAGAACGTGGAAAAGGCCCTCCGCACGCTGGAACGCAACGGAATTCTCGGAACGACGCTCGTCTTTTTGCCGGGAAAGGGCGAAATTTCAAGCGTACACCGCCACCTCGACGAGGCTTTCGGCTATGGCAAACGAAAAATTCTCGAACTCTACGGCGGACAGAACCGGGAAACCGAACGCGAAATTTTTTTGGAAACGGACGAGCCGCGCATCATCCTTTCGACGAACATCGCCGAGACGAGCCTCACCATCCCCTCCGTGACGGGCGTCATCGATTCCGGACTTGAACGCACAACGGAATTTAGCCCCGGAGAGGACCGGAACATTTTAAGGCTCGCGCGCATCAGCCTACAAAACGCCGTCCAGCGCACGGGCCGCGCGGGGCGCACCCAAAAAGGCGTCTGCATCCGGCTGTGGAGCAAACGGGAAGAGGCTCTTTTTTCAAAAGCGATCGTCCCCGAAATCCAAAAGGCGGACCTCCGCCCGATCCTCCTGAAAAAAGCGGCACTCGAAAAACTTTTGGGAGGGAAAAGACTTTCGCTTCCGACCGAACCGGAGACGTCGCTCGAAAAAAAGGCAATCAAGGCCCTAGTCCAATACGGCTTTCTTTCCGAGGACGGAAGCATTACGAGTCGCGGTGAAAGCGCGCTGCAAATTCCGCTGAACGCTTTGGAACTCGCCCGGGCCTTTCTCGAAGCGGATGCGCTTTCGATGCTTTCGCTCGCAACACTCGCCATTCTCGATTCCGACGCTCCGGCTAAGAAAAACGGAGAGCCTCGGGACGTCCTTGAAGCGGCGCGCGAAATGCTTCGCGAAAAATCGGGAGCGGACCGCGAAACGATGCTTGCGTTTCGGCGCGTACGGGATTTTGCGCGGGAAAGAAGCGGAAAGGAACTTTCGCCCGGAAACCCGGAAGAAACCGTCCGGCTTTTTTTGAAGGCCTTCCCCGAAGCACTTGCGATTCAAAGCGGAAGCTCCTACAAGGCGCCGAGCGGAACCTTCTCCATTCCGGAAGCCTCGAAAAAAGGCGCGCGCGCCGTTCTCGTCTTTCACATCTTGCGTACAAATTCATCCGTCAAGTCCGAGACGCACGCCGGTTTCTATCTGGAAGTTCCCGAAAACTTTTTGCCAAAAGAAAATGCGGAAGTCCGCTACGAACTCTTGTGGCGCTCGGGACAGGAACGCTACATCGGGCTTGAAATTTGCACGGGCGGCGGTATCGAAATTTCGCGCCGGGAAGTTCTCCCGCAGGAAGCCTCGCCAGAAGTCCTTACAAGGCTCCGGGAACTGACCGGAAAAACGTGGATGGAACGTCACCTCCGCGAAGATCTTTCGCACCTCTGGATGGACGATGCGAACAAGGTTCTTCTGTGCAAAATGAAGCTCGCCGCGAAAAACTTTCCCGAATATTCCCTTCCCAAGTGGGACGAGGACGATATGAACCTCGTCGTCGAGGATTTTCTCTTTGGACATTTTTTAATGCGCGAACTTACGCCGGAACTTTTCCGCAGCAAAATGAAGGAATATTTTGGCGAGAACATGATCGGATGGCTCGAAAAAATGTTCCCCGATTCGATGCTCCTCCCGAACGGAAAACGGGCGCGCTATCATTATGTCGAAGGCTCACCCGTCGAACTTTCCGCCCGCATCGAGGACTTTATGACACTCCGCGGAGAACATGCGATTGCCGCAGGGAAGGTCAAGGTCCGCTACGACATTCTCGCGCCGAACTTTCGCACGGCCCAAAAAACATGGGACCTCACGGGATTCTGGCAAAACACCTACCCGCAAATACGAAAGGAGCTCCGGGGCAGATACCCGAAGCATCCCTGGCCGGAAACGGTCGTTTGAGACTTCCGAAAATTATTCTTCTTCGATGGCCGTCCAAACCTTGGGAGCGGCGTATTCCGTCGAATCGTCCGAATTTTCAAATTCAAAACCGGACTTCTTGAGATCCGAAACGGTGCCGTATTCCACGGCCGGGCAGGAAACCTTTTTGGCCGCCATGCACTTGTCAACGGTGAGCGTCAGATAGTCCCCGAACACGGCCCAAACGCCTTCGCGCTGAATTTTGACCGAGGAATCGTCCATGCCGGTTTTTCCCTTGAGCGTGTAGGTTTCGTCGTCTTGCAAATCAAGCACCCATTTGAGAGTATCGTTGCTTTCCGCGCTCCAGCCGGACCCCGTGAAAAGCGAAGCATCCGGATACTCCACCGTCATCGAAGAGACCTTGTATTCCTTCTTCTCGATTTGATTGTCGAGCATGTAAGAGCCGTTTCCGGTTTCCGCGACATAGGAAGAGAGAATCGAAACCTTCCCGACCGCATGCACGGGGAGCGTGAGCAAATGCTGACGGTGCACGTCATAGTAGCCCGCGTCAAAGGACTCGGACGTGATGCGAACGTATTCGCCGTTTTTATAGAAGCGGAAAAGCGCGGAAGAATCGCCGTCCGACCATTCGAGAATTTTCCCGACGAGGCTGTCGGCCCGCGAAAGAACGCCGGAATAAACCTGGCGGGTCGCCTTTTCCACGGAGACAGGATCCGCATCGTCGATCTTCACCATCAGACTGGAATCTTCCATGGAAAATTCCAGACGGATGCCCTTCGTAATCCAGGCGAGGACGGAATCTCCCTTGGAATCGTTTGTCGCATAGACGAAGCCGGAAGTTGTGTCAAAGGAAAGAACTCCCGAAGAGAGATCCGTCTTTACGGCGACCGTCCCGTAAGTGGTTTCCGAACTTTTTTCGTCAACGAACCAAAGCGAATAGAGACCGTTCTTGCCGGCGGAAAGCCAGAGATTCGTTCCGAATCGGCTGCCGAGGTTCATGTTCGAATACAGGTTCGATGCGTCAAAGGAGGGCGAAGGTTCGACCGAAGAAGAAGAAGAAAGTTCCTCGCCGGAAGAAGACGAAACGTCCGATTCGCGGCTCGCGTCGCTTCCCGAATCGCTACAGGCGGAAAGGGCGAGAACGGATCCAAGTGCAAACGGCAAAATGTGATTCCATTTCATAATGGGCCTCATTGTTTTTCCTTAAATCTACACCTTTTCGGGTAAAATCGCAAAGTTTTTTTAAAACGGCGAACCCGGATTATAGCCCAAATCCCGCTTGGCGTCGTCAATTTCCGGAGCGGCATCGTAACGGAACCCGGAAAGGGCCTGCTTCGCCGAAACGCTCCCCGGACAAAGGAGCTGCTTTAAACTCGCAAGGACGTGACAAATCCACAGCGGGACGCCCAGAATCTTCTTTTGAAAGCCGGCGCGTTCCATCGAAACCTTTGCCATCTCGTAAAGGGAAAGGACCTTTGACCCCGCAAGCGCATAAACCTTTCCTTCCGCCGCGGGGACTGTTGCCGCAAGCGCAATGCCGCGCACCAGATCCTCGGTCCGGACGGGCCGCTTGAGGCACTTTCCCTTTCCCGGCAAAAAAATCAGCGGGGATTTTTTGAGATACTTTAAAAACAGCATGTATTCCGCACCGCCCGTTTGTTCGACGACAAGGGTCGGGCGCACAATCGTGTAGGGAATGCCCGAATTTTTGACAAGCCTCTCGGCAAGGAACTTGCTCTTTCCGTAGTCGGTGAGGTCCGGGTAGATGACCGAGATGCTCGATACAAAGAGAAAGCGTTTTGCACCGGCGGCTTTGGCGGCAAGCAGCACGTTCCGCGTTCCCTCGTAGTTGATTTTTTCAAATGCGCTTTTCTTTTTGGAAAGGATGACCGCGGCGAGATGGCACACGATATCCACGTTCCGAAAGACGTCAAGAAGCGTTTCCGGCTTTTGCACGTCCCCGTAAAAGATTTCGACTTCTTTCGGAAGCCTCCTTGTTTCGCCCTGGCCTGCAAGCGTCAGCACGCGGACGGAATGCCCCATCGAAAGAAATTTTTTCGAGAGCCGCGTACCGACCACCCCCGCGCCGCCCGTAATCAAGACATTAGCCATAACGCCCCCAACACTTTAAAAAAGAAATGCGCAAAACGCGGAGCCCGTAAGGGATTACATACAAATTAGACTTTTCGCCCGCATAGCGCGTCCGCACGGGAACCTCGGCAACCTTCCTTTTTTGGGCATCGGCAATCGAAAGTATTTCGAGGTCGATGTCGAACGATCCACTGAGACTTTTAAACGAAAGCGTTTTTAAAAATTCCGTCCGATAGGCGAGAAGACCGCTGTGACGATCCGTTAACTTGTTTTTAAACACAAGATTTTCGACAAAAGAGAGAAACATTCCGCCCAAAAACTTGTAAAGGGGCATTTTCCCCTTTTGCGCCGAGCCTTTTTCGGCAAGCCTCGAACCTTGCACAATGTCCGCACCGGAACTTTCCAGTCTGGAAATCATCGGCAAAATGGCCTCCGCCGGATACTGACCGTCCCCGTGCAAGCACACGGCAAACCTCACCGAGTCCGAATCGAAAAGTTCAATGGCCCGCGAAAGTCCGCACTTGACAACGGCACCGTAGCCCTGATTTTTGGAAAATGTTTCTATCCGCACGCGCGTCCGAATTTCGCCTTTCAAAAAACGTTTGGCGACATCGTGCGTTTCGTCAGAGCTTCCGTCATCGACTATCAGAATTTCCCTTGTGCGCATCAGCACTTCGGGAGGAATCGATTCCAGAAGGTTACCGAGTTCCCGCGCCACATTGAAGGCCGGAACAAAAATGAACAGGTCCCTATTCATTTTTTCTTTGCGCCGTAATGGGCGTCAAACCATAAAAGCGATCTTTCGAGTGCGCATTCGATTGAGACCTTCGCTTCGAATCCGAGAAGCCGCTTTGCCTTTTCCACCGAGGGAACACGCCGCATGGAATCCTCGTAACCCTTTCCGTAAAATTCCTCGCCCGAAAGTTTTCGAAACGGCGGAAGGGAGCTTTCTTCGACGGATTTCATTTTCACATAAATTCGCCGCATCAGCACGGCCAATTCCAAAATTGAAAGCTCGTTTCGGGAGTTTCCCACATTGAAGGCGTTCCCGTAAGCGGTTTTGGAATTTTGAAACAGGCAGAACATAAATTCGACGGCGTCCTCGATGGCCGTAAACGTGCGACGTGCGCGACCTTCGTTTACAAGGACCATCGGTTCGTTTCGCACAAGCGCGGACGAGAAGCTCGCGAGAACGCGCGGAATGCCCTCGCCATCGACTCCGGGCATAAAGTCCATCCACGGGCCGATAAAGTTGAACGGACGAACGATGCTGTAACGAAGATTCGGAAGGCTCGCAATGAACCTTTCGGAAAGCTGCTTCGCCGCGGCATAGGACCAGCGGGAAGCGGAAACGGGCCCGAGAACAAAGTCCGAAGAGTCCTCGTCAAGGACATCCGAATCCGCCCGCGTTTTTCCGTAAACTTCCGACGTGGAAAAATATATTAGCCAGGAACCTTCCCGGGCGCACATTTCGGCGAGCCTTGCCGGGTGCGTAAAGTTGCTCTCGATAACGGCGCGGGCCTCTCCCATGTAACGGCTCGGGGTGCAAATCGCGGCGAGGTTCACCACGATATCGCACATTGAAACCCTCTTCGCCACTTCCGTCCGGGCGATGTCCGCACACAGAAATTCCACGTTCGGATTTTTTTGACGGAGAACATCCTCGACGCGGTGAAAGTCCAGATCGACGACGAGAATTTTCCAGCGCGTGCGAACGAGCAGCTCGCGGAGCAGGTGCGAACCGACAAAGCCTCCGCCGCCGACGAGAGCGATGGAAAGGCTTGAATCGTCAAAGGAAAATTCGGTTCGGGCCAACTTATTCCCGGATGCTGAACGCTTCGGAATCCCCGCGGATTCTTGCCGCATTATAGGCTTCCACGTGAACGACGGCGGAGTCCGCAACCGGAACCGTTTCGGGGTTCAGATAGGCCTTGACGGTCGTGCAATGCGTTCCGTCCGGAGCCTCTTCGCCGACAGACGTATCAAAGAGGGAAACATTCCCGTCCGCCGTGCGGAGCGTTACCTTGAACGAACCCGCATTCTTGTACTTCGCAACGAACGTCACCTCGACGGAATCCCCGAGATGGAACGTCTCGCCGCCTTCGGGCGCAAAGACCTTGACGCCGTCCTCGTCGAGCGAACAGTCATAATCTTTGCCGTCCGAATCGGAATCGGAGCTGCCGGAACTGCTGCTGCAGCCCGCGATAACGGTGGCAAACGCAAAGGCGGAGAACTTCCAAAAAAGGCTTTTCATTTTTGACTCCTACAAATTAAAGGAAACTGGCCTTGATGCCGACCGCAAGCGTCCATTCCTCAAGGAACGCTCCAAAGTCGGGCAAATTCCATTTTTGCATCGGACTTTCGTCATATTCGTCATTCGGATTCGCCGCGTTCGCCTTGTCGTGCAAGGGAAGCGAGAACGCGATAAAAATCGGATAGTCCGAGCGCGAAAATTCAAGGCCATAGACAAGGGCTAGCGACCATGCCTGGTGATCGGGATCCGGCCGCGGGTCATACACGCCGACCTTTTCGGACGGAATCCAGGCGACGCCCAGCGGCGCGGAGAACGTGAGACCGAAGGAATGTACAAAGTTTTCCTGTCCGCGATACGCATAGGCCACGCTCGCCGAAACGCTCGGAGGCGTAAATCCGCCGAGATCGTTTTCGCCATACCACTTGAAGTGATACTCAAAGCGGTCGTCCCCGTCCGTATCGTAATCCTTGAAGTAGGAATCGTTAAACTCGTTTTCGCCGCCAAAGCGGATGTTGAACGGATGCGTGTACGTCAACGAATAGAGCCACATTCCGTTTTCGGTATCGCGCGTATAGTTCCAGCCGAGGGCCGCGGAATAGACGCCCGAGCCTTTCTGGAATCCCGTAGGAAGAAACTCCTGCGAAGCGTCCGTTCCCCGCTTGATGTCGTACTGGCCCGTCGGAATTGTAAGCGAAAGCGAGAGGTTTGCGGCCCCGCCGCTTCCGACAATCTGGGAAACGTCGATTGAAATGTCGCCAAGGCCGCCCGTTGTGCGATCAAGAGGAGCCTGGTTTGTGCGGTATTGCACTTCGCCGCGGTGCGACATAAAGGGCACGGAAACGCCCACCGAAGTGGACCAGAGAGGCTTAAAGGAAAAGCGCGGCGTAAAGGTGAACGCGGAATAATTTTCGCCGACGCTCATCTTGGTGAAGACTTCCGCTTCCACAAGGCCGCCGTTAACGCCCTGACCTATCCACTTGATGCCGTCCGAAGCTCCCCCGCCGCTTCCGCCCGCGCCGCATCCGCCAATGGACGCCCACGGCGTCTTCGGAGATTCCGGGGTGAGCATGGAAAGGGAAAATCCCGCGACACAGGCCAAAGCAATTGATAAGAACTTCTTCATCGGGAATTCCTCAGGGGATGTAAAGCAGGTAGCCGTTGTTGGTTCCGGTGGCCATCAAATGCCCGCTCGGCGAGCGTCCGCCGATGAGAGGTACCGGTGCAATTTCGCGAACGGAGCCGTTCCATTCCACGGCAAGGTCCCGGGGCGCAGAAGCGGAAAGCGAGACTTCGCGCATCGCCGTCCTGCCGACCGAAAGGTCCCACGTCGATTCGTCCAAAAGATCGTTTTTGTTCAGGTAGGAATTTCCGGAAGCGAATTCCGCCCACACAAGGAACAGCCGGTCTCCATACTTCCACCACCGCGGAAAGACAGGGGAAGAAAGCATCCCGTCCAGTTTTTCGACTGCCACCGGGGAGGACGATTCGGAAAGTTCCTGCACATAGGACGCCCATTCAAACGAAGAGGCGAGGGAATGGAAGGCGACAAAGTTTCCGTCCGGGGAAATCATCAGGTTTCCGAGTTCCCCCTCCAAGACGGAATCCGGAACGGACAATCGAGCGGGCTTTTTCCCTTTGGAATAGTCCACGTAGGCAAGGCCTTTCGCATCCGAATAGACGAGCTTCACCGCCGAAGTTCCAAAGAAAGCCGCCACGGAATCCGTCGAATCAATCGCGCTTTCCGCACTTCCTACCCAAAGGTGCGGGTCCGCGTTTTCGCGCATGGAACTATCGACGAGAAAGAGCGTCGCATTGTCCGCAAGGCGCACGGCAAAAATTCCGTATTCGATATCGTCGCAGCCCTTGGAACCCTTGGCGTTAAAGCCTCCAAGCGCCACAACAAAGCGTCCGTCGGTCGCCCATTCCGGGTCCTGAAATTCACATTCAACGCCGGGAACGGAATCCTTCATCAAAAACCAGAGGACGTTTCCGGCCGTATCGGAAACGGTCAAGCGGTCATGCTCGCCCGCATTCTTCGCCGAAAATTCCTTTGAACCGTTCACGTTCAGGGTTCCCGAAAAGTTTAGCCAGAGCATCGAAGCCGGAAAGTTCTTTTCGTCCTGCGTCACGGAAGGATTGCAAATCTGATGTCCGCCATTGACGTCAAAGAGCGTTCCAAAATCCGAAAGGTTGCTTTCGGACTTCGAGGACGAGGCATTTCCCTCGTAGCGCTCCGGCGAATAGCAGGCAAAGAGCACAAGGCAAAGCGGAAGGATGAATATCTTTTTCATGGAAAATTCCTATCGGGATTCGCCCGAAACTTGGGGACTTTCACTGTTTTGTTCCGAGCGGGCGTTTTGTTCCGAGCGAACCTTTTCGACCGCGGAATCCTGCGAAGCGATGGCCTCCCGGATGGAAACGAGCTTTTCGGGCTTCACCGAAACGCGTTCCACCTTTTCGCGGGAAGAAGGCTTCCACGGTGAAGGCTCGCGACGAACGCGGCCCGTCGTCTCTAACGTATCGGTTCCCCAAAGTTCCCACTTCGCATTTAAAATGGCAGCCCATTCGCGAAGCCAGTTCTTGCGGGATTCCCGTTCAAAGATCCAGCTGTCCGCGTTGTAGCGCCAATTGTGCATGTCGAGCGTCACAAAAGTCGGATGCCCGCCGGAGAGCTTGTTAAAGATGAATGCGGCGCGACGCGTCGCCGGGGCGGACGTGAGCAGCAAAACGGTATCGTTTGCGGCGCGGCGCTTGAGCCACGGAAGCGTGGAAACGGCCTCTTCGAGCGTACTCGGATCGTCATGCCGATAGACGTAAATGCGCCCGGCATCCACGCCGCAATGCGTTTCCAGGTCCTCGGCATAAAAGTCCGCATTGTTCTTGTCCCGAAACACGCGACGACCCAGCACGAGCAGCGAATCCGCGCGACCTTCCCGCACAAGGGACGCCGCCATGTCGGAGCGTTCCAGATCTCCACTCTGCCCGTCGAGAATCACCACCCACGAAACATGCCCAAAGGAATCGTCCCGCACAAGAAAGTGCCCGGAAAGGGAAACCAGCACATAAAAAAGAACGGCGAGGATCGCAAACGCGAATATAAGCTTGGCGCGCGTCCAAAAACGCGCCTTGCGCTTTTCGTTCCGCACATCGGCAACGGGCTTGAAAATTCGGGTCATGCCCGAAATATACATTTTGAAAAAGATTTGCCTAGAGAGGCCGCGACATCAGAACGGCATTTTCGCCGTCGGCATAATACGCGTTCCGCGTTCCGCTTTTTTCAAATCCGAGTGAGCGGTAAAAATCGATGGCCGAAAGATTTCCTTCGCGCACTTCGAGATAAAAGGTTCGCGCACCGGCATCCGCCAGGGCCTCTTCACCCTCGGCGAAAATTTCCGTAGCGATTCCCTTCCGCAAAAACTCGGGAGCGGTCGCAATAGCAAGCAGTTCCGCTTCGTCCGCGGCAAGCGAAAAGATGGCATAGCCCGCCAGTTTCCAGTTGCCCGAAGCATCCGGGGAGACGGCGACATAGGCAAACGTATAGGGTTTTCCGAGCAAATCGCGAAGGGTCTTCTCTTTCCAGTTTTCGAAATGCGTCGCGTTCTGGATTTCAAGGACCTTCGAAATATCCCCTTCTTCCATTTCGCGCACGCTGACGGGAATCTCGGACATTATCGAATCACTCCCATCGCGCCGCGCCTTTCGTAATAGGACGGCTGGATGTAGTTTGCCTTTTGCACAAGGCTCGGTTCGAGTTCACCGAAAAGCCGGGTGAACGGCGCAATTTCATTTCCCTGACAGACCCGAATATCGAAATTTTTCCCGTCGGCAAAGGCCTTCCATTCGGGCGTTTCCGCGGAGCGTTCGTCCATGACAAAAAATGTCAAATTTTCCAGTTTTTGAAAGGCCTCTTCCATCGAAATAAAGAACTCGCCCGAGGAGGTTCCCACGTAAAAATATCCGGTGCGCGCATACAGAATCACGGCGCAATTTTCGCTTGGAGAAAGCGTCCGCAAGGCTCTAAGCGTCGAGACTCCGTAGAGTTTCCGCTTACCGGAAAAACACAGCCCTTCGCAAAAGGCGATGCCCGTGCGAAGTCCCGTAAAGGAGCCCGGGCCGAGCGTCACCAGGACGCGACGAACGTCGTCAAGCGTCGCACCGGCCCGTTCGAGAGCGCGGTCCAGGGACGCCCCGATGTTTTCGCCGCGCGATTCCTTTGAAAAGAACTCGGCAAGAGGCTTTCCGTCGCTGTAAAGTCCGAGCGCAATTCCCTTGCGGGACGTGTCGAGAACAAGATCCAGAGTCTGTTCCATTCTAGCGCCTGATCCGAAGGCTCGTTTCGATAATCCGGTCTATTAGATGCGAGTAGTCGATGCCCACGGCATTCGCCTCCGCCGGAAGAATCGAGGACGGCGTCATCCCCGGGAGCGTATTCGTTTCGAGCGCCCAGAGGTTTCCGTCCGCGTCAATCCGGACATCCGTCCGGCTGTAGCCCGCGCCGCCAATCGCGAAGTGGGCCTTTTTCGAAAGTTCCTGGATGCGGAGGGTAAGGCTTTCCGGGAACTCGGCAGGCGTCACTTCGCGGCATTCGCCGTTATACTTTGCGTCATAGTCAAAATATTCGCGGGTGGTCATCCGCATTTCGGTCGGCGGGAGCGGTTTTTCAAGGCCGTCCATGTAGCCGCAGCTTGCCTCTTCGCCGCGGATGAATTTTTCAAGCAGAAGCCGCGAGGAATTTTTGAAAAGTTCGCTTGCAATACGACCTGCCTCGTCGATGTCCTTTGCAATGCCCATTCCGATGCTCGAGCCTCCCGTCGGATCCTTGATGACCAGCGGAAAGCCGAGAGCGTCCGCGGCCTCGACGAGCTGCGTTCCCGAAAACCCGTCGCGGAAAAGCACGCGATACGGCGGCGTAGAAATTCCCGCAGCGAGGTAGGCGGCCTTGCACAGCACCTTGTCCATTGCAAGCGCACTTGCGAGAATACCGCATCCGGTATAGGGAATGTTCCAGTTTTCAAGAAGCGCCTGGACGTGTCCGTCTTCGCCCCATTTTCCGTGAAGCGCCAAAAAGGCTATATCCGCACTGGGAAGTTCCGAAAGCGGCGGATTCTTTTCCGACCGGGCGCTCGGGCCTTCCAGCGAATAAAAGTAGTTTTCCGAGAAATTGTTCTTTTGGTAGGGGGAAAGTTCCCGCGAGGACCAAATCCAGGTTCCGTCCTTCTGAATCAAGACCGGATGCACCAGATATTTCGAAGCGTCCATTGCCCGAACGACGCCCGTTCCGCTCGAAACGGAGACGTCGTGTTCCGTGGAAAATCCACCCATCAAGACCAAAACGCGTAAACGCGACATAGCACCTTCTTTTGTTCAAAATTAAAAAATGCGAAGTGCGGTCAAAAGGCCGCTACGGAGCCTTGGCAGTCGAATCGGGAACGCTCCCCGCCGAAGAGGAACTTTCCGTTTTCGACGAAGAAGACGAAGAGGCTTGCGCGTCCGACGAGGACGACACGGGATGCGGCACCTCGGCGGTTTCTCCGGAGAGAATCGCTTCGAGCGTTTCCGCGGCCTGCAGGAACTCGTTCGAATCCGAGCAATTTTTGGCTCCCAGAATCTTTTGCAAATATTGCTTTTGCAGCGGAACGTCCCCGTCCGCGGCGGCAAAGTTCGAAAGCTTGAAGAGAACGGCGCACGTCTTCGGGGATTCCGGATACTGCTTGAGGATGCGGCCATAGACAATCTTTGCCTTGTCCGCCTGCCCGGCTTCCGCAAGGCACGCTCCCATCCAGTAAAGGGCGTCCACGGCGAGCGTTCCCGTTTTCGTCTCTTCGTAAATTTGCTTGAATTCCGAATAGGCGAGCTTTACTTCGCCGCGGTGAAAATCCGCGCGGGCCGTGTTAAAGAGCGAGTCCAGGGTCTGCAATTTTTCGGCGGAAACCTCCGAGCTGTCGCTAGGGGCGGAAACCGTCTGGCCGTTGACAACGACTTTTTTCGAAAGGATCTTGTCGGACTTTCCGAGCAGAAGATCGAGCCTGTAAAGAAGCTCTTCGTGATGGCTGTCGGCACGTTCGCCCATGTCGGCGACCTTCGACGCGAGCATCGAAAGTTCCACCTTCATCCGCTTTTGAACAAGCTGAAGCGAATCGACGATCTGCTGCAGGGAATCGATCCGCGACCGGTAAGACTCGGCGGACGCGGACAATTCCTTTTTGACGTCGCCCTTCACATCGTCGCCCACCGCCTTCATTTCCTTGGTGCGGAGCACCGTGATGCTCGAACAGGACGAAAGCGCGAGAGCGCAAAAGAACATTCCGAAAAAGAGTCGTTTCATAGAGACCGTAAAGCCTTACTTTTTGATGTTGACCTTGAAGTTCGCGCGGCGGTTCTGGGCGTAAGCCTCTTCCGATTCTCCGGAAACCTTCGGCTTTTCCTTTCCGAAGCTGACCGTTTCCATGCGGTCGCCGCCGACGCCGTAGGCCGAAAGGAATTCCTTCACCTTCATCGCGCGCTTGCTGCCGAGCGTCATATTGTAGTCTTCGGTACCGCGGGCGTCCGTATGGCCTTCGACGACAATCACAAAGCGCGGTTCCTTCAACAGGATGTCTCCCACCTGCGAAAGCACTTCCTTCGCCTTTTCGGTGAGCTCGGAGCGGTCAAAGTCAAAGTACACGTCGTCCGACATCAGCTGGTTGATGAGCTTTTCGACGCGGGCGCGTTCCGCTTCGAGGCGTTCGGCTTCCAGGCGTTCCGATTCGAGACGGGCGCGTTCGATGGAATCCGCTTTTGCCTTCGCAAGCATGGCGGAATCCGGCGCGGCGGGAGCCTCGACCGGTTCTTCCTTCACCACCGGATTGACGGGCGGCTTCTTTTTCGAACAGGCCACCGTCGAAAGAGCCGCGAGAGAAGCCAGGGAAATCAAGAGGAGTTTTTTCATTGTTACCATCCTTGCGTTTGTTGAGAATTCTGCTTTTGGCGTTCCGGGGAATACCAGGACCACGTCGGGGACGTGTTTTCGCCGCTGTTCGTAATGCGCGTTACGTTCGAACCGTCCTTGCGCATAATGTAAATCTGCTTGGAGCCGGAGCGGTCGCTCGAAAAGGCGATGAGCATTCCGTCCGGGGACCACGTCGGATGCTCGTTGTTTCCGGCGTTGCTCGTGAGCTGCACAATGTCCGAGCCGTCGATGGCACACGTGTAAATGTTCATTTTGCCGTTATCCATCGAAGTATAGACGATTCGGTCGCCCGCGGGAGACCAGGAGGCGCGCTCGTTGTAGTTTCCCATAAACGTCACGCGCCGAATATCGCTAGCGTCCTTCGCCATCACGTAAATTTGCGGACTTCCGCCGCGGTCGCTCGTATAGAGGATTTCGGACCCGAAAGGACTCCAGGAAGGACTCACCTGCGAGGCCCTTCCAAAAAGCAGCTTTCGGCTTTTCCCGGTCTGCGGATCGCCGAGGTAGAGCGTCGTGCGGTTTTCGTGGATGGACGCAAACAGGAGTTCACCCGTCTTCGGATTCACCGCCGGGCTAAAGGTTTGGGACCTGTCGGGAAAGAGCCTTCTTTCCACACTCGAATACAGCTCCCGCAAAAAGAGCTGCGCCTTGCCGTTCCGGAAGCTCACATAGACGATTCCGTCGTTGTCCTTCGTCCACGCGGGCATCGTATTGATTGTGGAATCGAACGTCAGCTGCTTGCGATTGTAGCCGTCGTAGTCCGCGACGACGATCTGCTTTTTGCCGTCAATTTTCGAGACCCAGGCAATTTGCGTCGAAGCGACACCGTATTCGCCCCAAAGGTTCTTGATGACCTTATCGACAAAATCGTGCAGGGCCCGCCGAACGTCCTTTTGCAGCACCTTGTAGGACTCGCCGAGAATCAGATCCTTTGTCTGCGTCGCATACAGGTAGCACGAAAGCTTCACGTTCGGACCGGGAACGTCCTCGAGCTTCCCCGTCATGTAAAACTTGGCACCTGCGCGAACAAACGTGAGCATCTTGAACTTTTCGCTTTCCACCACCGAGAACCTTCCGGAAAGTTCCAGATCGCGCTTCAGAACCTCTTCCGGACTTGCGGAAAGGGCCTCGAACTTTTCGGTTTGCTCAAACGGAACAAGTCCGATGGGCATCGTATTTTCGACCGCAATTCCCACATCGACGGAAATGGTGTCGATGACGGCAAAGGAACCGGCAAAGGCAAAAAGAATGGCAAGGCAAATCGTTCGAAAGTTCATCATGGCAATAATACAAAGTTTTGATTTTAAAAGGCTGCGCTAGTTCGGCGTAAAGTTGAAATTGAGGGAAAGCGCCGGGGCGCGGTAGTTCGGCGGAAGCTCCGGGAGCTTCGAAACCTTGACGGCCCGCACCGAAAGATGGTCCCACGTCTTGTTTCCCGAGGAGCGCTTGAGCGAAATATCCGTAATCGTTCCGAACCTGTCAACCGTAAACTGCACGGACGTCTTCGTCGTCTTCGCCACGTGAAGGCCCGACGGCGGGTTGAAGTTTTGCATAATAATTTGTTTGAGGCGTTCGAGGTAAACCTGCATCAGCGGGTCCATATCGACGTATCCCACGGGATTTAAACCGGATTCCTCGACGATTCCCTCCGGAAGATCCATGTCGTCGGGAAGGTCCATGGCATCGTCGTCCTCGACAGGTTCCTCGGGAGCGGCCTCCACGGGTTCTTCCTTCGGGGCGGGAGGTTCCTCCTTCGCAATCTTCGGCTCCGGCGGAAGCTCCTTTTTGACCTCGGGCTTCGGCTTGGGCTCTTCCTTCTTCGGCGCGGGCTTTTCTTCCGGAGGCTTCGGCGGAGTCCTGCGGACGCGCTTGGGAGCGACCCTTTGCGGTTTTTGCACCTGGACGAGTTCAAAGACCTTGACGGGTTCCGGTTCGCGTTCAAAACGGATTTGGTCAAAGGCTACGAGGGCTCCGATTACAATCAGATGAAACGCGATGGACACGGCGAGAATAACGGGAATCTTGCCATTCCATCCGCTTTGGAAAAACGGGGAAACTTTCTCTTTTTCCTTGTTCTCCATACCTACTTTTTATCGTCTCCGGGAAGAGTCAAAAAACCGAGCTTGGTGACGCCCGCATTTTGTACAAACGAAACGACCTTCATCACGTGACCGTAATCCACGGAGGAATCGGCATTGATGACCACCGCCATGTTGCCGTCCCACAGGGACTTGAAAACGCTCTGAAAATCCTTCGGATTCACCTTCATGTCGGCGATATAGACTTCGGCCTGTTTGTTGATGGAAACCTTCAGAAGCTTTTCCTGCTCCATCGTCGGCGCTTCGGCCTTCGGCAGGTCCACCTTGATGCCCTGGCTCATAAGAGGCGCGGAAATCATGAACACAATGAGAATCGAGAACACGACGTCAATCATGTTCGTGAGATTCATTTCCTGGTTAATCGTCTTGCTGCGACTGCGCTTCACGGTTCCCCCTAGCCCGCGACTTCTTCGAGAGCGAGCAGGTCGCCGCGCTTGAAGAGGCTGAGCATCCGGCTTCCGAAGTTGTAGTAGGCAATCTCGTTTTCGCCGGTCCGGGAAACAAAAATATTGTAGGCGGCGGAGGCGGGAATCGCAACGAGAAGGCCCGCGACGGTCGTAATGAGCGCCATGGCGATACCCGGAGCCACAACGGTCAGGTCCGCGGATCCGTGCCTTCCGATTTCAAAAAAGGCGACCATGATTCCCCAGACCGTTCCGAGGAGTCCAAAGAACGGGGCGAGGTTTGCGCACATGCCGAGAAAGTTCACGTGGCGGTTTTCACCGAGCCGAATGCCCTCGATGGAACGCTGGATGGTGTCTTCGAGCAAGGACGCGCGGTGCTGAATGGAGTCATAGCTCACAAAGTTGCTGAACTTGGAAGCCTCGATAAGCACTTCGCCCGTAAGGTTCTTGAGCGCGCTTTCGCCGCTCGAATCGCACAGGTCCTTTAAGTCCACAAAGCGTTCGATCTTTTCGAACTTGTGAAAGAATTGCGCGTTGGCGCGCTGGTTCTTGCGGAAGAACACGAGCTTGACAATGATGATGCCCCAGCAAAAAAGCGACATAAACGCCAAAATACCGAGGATAATCATCGTCGCGACGTCGGAATCCCGAAGCATCTGAATGACGGGCATATCGAGCATGGAGCCTCCCAAAAAAAAGTCCTTTTTCAATGTAGAAAATTTGCCGCGACAAAAATGTTGTTAGATTTCAAAACATGAAATTATCGCCCAATAAATGCTGGGGTTCCGAAGACTGCCCCCGGATTCCTTCCGTCATCTGCCATTTTTTCAAGGACGGGCACTTTTTGCTTGTCCGCTTTCAGGTCGAGGAACCCGAGGAATGCTTTGCGGCAAACATCGGGCATGACGGAGGAAACGCCTGGGAGGACAGTTGCGTCGAAATCTTTTTAAAAGCGCTCGACTCCGAATCCGAATACATCAATTTCGAGTTTACGAGCCGCGGATTCTGCTATGCGGCCCGCGGACGGGACAGGTTCCACCGCAAAGAATTTCTCCAGACGGAATACGTCCGCATTCTGCGCTCGGCAACGCCTCCGGTTTTCGAGGACGGAAAGGTCCGCTGGGAAATCAAAATTTCCATTCCGGCGTTTCTCCTCGGCGCAAGGACGCTCGACGGTCTTGACCTCGTCGGAAACATCTACAAGTGCGCCGACAAGGCGCGCCATCCGCACTACCTCACCCGCTTCCCGATTACGACCGAAAGGCCCGACTTTCACCAGCCGAGATTCTTCCGCAAAATTCTGTAGGCTTTTCGTGAAACGGTACGTTTCCAAAGTTTTCATTTCGCTCCTCGGGCTTTCCGCCCTTCTCCTTGCCGAAACCGCGCCCTACATTCCGTTCGGAACGCCCGGCTACCTGACATCCTCCTTCGGCGAGAGCCGCGGAACGCGCTACCACGCGGGCGTCGATTTTTCGACCGAAATGCGCGAAGGATTCCCCTCGATAGCCCCGGAAGACGGCAAAATCTTGCAGGTAAAACTTTCGCCCTACGGCTATGGCAAGGTCGTCTATTTCCGCGGAAAAAGCGGAAGAACCTGGGTCTTTGCCCATCAAAGCGGATTTTCGAAACAGCTCGATTCGCTTGTGCGGCACGTGCAGAAGACCTCCCGAAAAAATGACGTATCCATTCAGAATCCCAAAATTCCGGAATTTCACAAGGGCGATACGATTGCGTTTACCGGAAGCTCGGGCATCGGAAATCCCCATTTGCATCTGGAACTTCGGCTGGGCGAAAAAATCGTAAACCCGTGCCGAAACGGGACGCTTTGCCTCGACACCCTGAACCCGTTAGTTCTCGGCGCGGCCGTTTTCAAAGGCGAATCCGTCGCGCTCACCGGCGAAGAAAGCCTCAATGCGGGTTGCCTCGAACTTCCGGAACCGGAAAATTCAAGGGACTCGATCCGCTTTGCATTTAAAATTGCGGACTACAGCCGGGAACCTCTCGAAAATCCGATGTCCGTCCGCCGCGTGACGCTCAAAAGAAACGGAAAAACGGTTGACGAAATCATCAAGGACACGCTTTCGTTTTCGAACATGATCCGCATCCGGGAAGAACTCCTGTGGGCGGAGGAAGCGGACACCGCCGGAGACTGGCACTATTTGCCCAAAGGCTTTTTACACACAAACGAAGACACGCTCGTTTTCGAGACCGAGGACATGACGGGGAGAACCTCGCAAAGAACGCTCCGCCTTGAAAAAAAGTGCGAAGGAAAGAAGCCCCCGATGCATGGAAAGTTCCAGTCGGCGGAAGTGTTCTCATTTTTGAGCCGAACGTGGATAGGGCTGGATCTTTGCCGGGAAGACTCCGCAAGCGCACGGTTCAAACTTTTTGAAAACGCGCGTCCGCTCACCGACCTGTGCGAAAGTTTTCCAAACGAGCCGACCCCCCTCGGAAAAATTTTTGAAAAATATCCGACGGCAACGCTCATCCGCATCGAAAGAAAGGACGGGACCGAGCTTCCGGTCGCCATCCAAAAAATTCCGGCGGACGCCCAAAACTTTTCGTGGGAAGTCAACCGGGAAATCTTCCCCGTTGCGGAAAAATTTTCGAAACTTGCACCCGTGCCGTGGACGCGGGCGCTCGCGGTAAAAGCCTTGCAAAACGACAACGTTTCCGCGCTCGAGTTTCACCCCAAGGGACTTCACTTTCTCGGCTCGTGGGAAGTCTCGTTTGAGAGGTCGCTTGCCCAAAGACCGCTCTACTACCTCGGCGAAACAAGCCGTCGATGGTTCTTTTTCAGCAAGCAGGATTCCGCAAACGGAAAGCGGACCGTTTCGATGAACGAATTGCGGGACATCGGATTCATCTCCGACACGACCGCTCCGGAAATAGGCGAAGTTCGCCTCGACAGCGCGGTCATCGCCGGAGAAATGCGGCCGGTGCTGCGGATTCCGCTCATCGAAAAGGAATCGGGCATCGCCAACGGGAACGCCATCCGCGCCAGTTCAAAAAGCAGCCCCTATATTTATGCGGAATACGATTCCGAGCCGCGGGAAATCGTCATTTCCATAGGCGACTTGCCTCCAAGCGACCCGAACTTTTCGTTAAGCGTACGGGACGAAGCCGGCAACCGGAAAACCTTCAAGATTCCAAATCCGCGCGCAAGCGGCCCAAATTAAGTTTTTAAATTTCAGCCGATGGTAAACGATCCCTACATTCTCGTTTCCGACAAGGAATCCCTCGAAAATCTTCTTGAAGATCTCTCGCACTATGAAATTGCCGCGGTCGATACGGAAGCCGATTCCATGTATCACTATTCGGTGAGACTGTGCCTTGTCCAGATTACCATCGGGGAACATCACTATATCGTCGATCCGCTCGCTCCTTTCGACCTGAGCCCGATCTTTAAGACCCGGGCGATGAACAACCTCATTTTGCACGGCGCGGACTACGACTTGCGCATGCTGTGGCACCGGTTCCGGTTTTCGCCGAAGCACGTTTTCGACACGATGCTCGCCGCCAAGTTTTTGGGGGAACCGGCCCTCGGGTATGCGAGCCTCGTCCAAAAATATTTTGGCGTAACGCTTCCCAAGGACAATCAAAAGTCCGACTGGACTGTTCGGCCGCTTCCGACGGACATGTGCGAATACGCCATTCACGATACTTTCTATCTGCACGAACTGTGCGCCATCCTCGGCGAAAAGCTCAAAGCGGAGCACAAGTTCGGCTGGCTCATCGAAACGTGCGACGACCTCATCGAAAAGGCGAAGTTCGAAAAGACCGAGGATCCGGAACGTTGGCGCATCCAGGGTTCATTTCGCCTGCAGCCCAAATCGCTCAACATTTTAAAAAACGTCTGGAACTGGCGCGAACGCGAGGCCGAAAAACTCGACAGGCCGCCCTACAAGGTACTCGGAAACGAGCTGATGCTCGCCGTCGTACGCTCGGCGACCTATTCTTTTCCGAATGTCCGCGAAGACTATCTTCCCAAGCTGCCGAGGAACTTTTCTGGAGAGCGGCGCGAAAGCTTTTTGAAAATGCTCCAGGGCGCCATGGAAATTCCCGAATCGGAGTGGCCCGAGGAAAATCACCGGAAAACGCCTCCGACAGTCATTCCCGACGGAGAACTGATTGATGCGCTCAAGGAATGGCGCAACGAACGCGCCGAGGAACTCCACTTTGACTGTGCCATGCTTGCCAACAGGACGCAGCTCATCGCCCTCGCCTCCCCATTCGGAAGCACGTGGAACGAACGCTACGACGCGGCACACCTTCTAAGCTGGCAGCGCTCCGTGTGGAACGACATTCTTTATCAAAAACTAAGCCATTGAGGTCTCTATGGGAAACATCGGCATTTCCGAACTTCTCCTTCTGGTTTTTCTGGTTCTGCTCCTGTTCGGTGCCCGGCGCATTCCGGATTTGGGAGCGGCCATCGGCAAGGCCCTGAGGGAATTTCGCAAGGCAAATAACGGCGAATCTCCGGACGAAAAATCCGCCTCCGAAAAAAAGGATTCCGAGGACACGCACTAGGTTCAAGGGCGAATGGAAATTTCCGGACATTTTAGAGAACTTCGGGCGAGAATCCTTCTTTGCCTCGCCTTTTTTATCACATTCTCCGGACTGGCCTTTTACCTTTCGCCGGAGCTCTGGAAGTTCGCCATGATGCCGCTCAGGACGGCGGGCCTTGTGACACTTGCCAATCTCGCGCCCGCCGAGGGAATTTCGGCGAGCCTTTTCCTCGCGATGATTTTCGGAGCGCTCGTTTCGTCGCCCCTTTTTCTTTACCACGCCTATGCGTTTTGCGCACCGGCCTTTCCCGACTTTCAAAAAAAGGTTCTCATCGGATTCGTGTGCGCGTCCTGTGCGCTTTTTTACGCCGGAGCGGCCTTCGCCTTCTTTCTCGCCATTCCAACGCTTTTCGGGTTTCTTGCAAGCTATGCGGACTTTGCCGTCAAGCTCTGGTCGCTTGAATCCTATACGGCCTTTCTTTTCCGGTTCGAGATTTTGTTCGCGCTTGTATTCCAGCTTCCCGTTGCCTTTGCGTTTCTCGCCCGGACGGGGATAGCCGGGAAGGATTTTCCCCTTCGCCATGTCCGACTGGTCATTTTTCTCGCCGCGCTTTTTTCCGCAATCGTTACGCCGCCCGATCTGCTTTCCCTCTTCTGGATGGCCATTCCGATCCTCGTTCTCTACGGCATCGGAATCGTCGCCTACCGCATCGCCTGGAGGCATCAATGACCGCGGAAATAGGTTTTTCGGAGCTTTGCCTTCTCATTATCCTAGCGCTAGTCCTCGTCTCGCCCAAGGATATCGGAAGCGCCTTTGCCGCCTTTAAAAAGTTCAAGGGAAAACTTTACCGGCTAAAGTTCAATTTGGAAGACGAGCTGATGCAGACCGCAAAAAACGCCTCCGCAGACGAAAAGCCTTTTTCCCCGTCGGACGAAAGCCTCTGGATAGTCCGGGCCATACGCTCCTTTTCGCTCTTTCGGTCGGCGGAAAAGGTCGCCGCCTTCTACCCGCTAAAAAACGAGCCGGACATCCGCCCGATCCTCGAAGAACTTGCGCGCGAACATCGGCTGCTTCTCCCCGTCACGCACGGAGAGGGCCACATGGACTTTGTCGAAATCGAAGACCTCGAAAAGGATTTGCACGAAGGACGCTTTCACGTAATGGAACCAAACAAAAGCCTCCCGACGTATTCCGGGAAAATTCCCCTTGCGCTAGTCCCCGGCACGGCGTTTTCACGCGACGGCGGAAGGCACGGACACGGCAAGGGCTATTACGACCGTTTTCTTTCAAGGCATCCCGAAACAGTCAAGTGCGGCGTCGCTTTCCGCGCACAGGTTTCGGAAAAGCCGTTAGAACTTAAACCGCACGACGTTCCGATGGACTACATCGCAGCGCCCGGCACCCAAGAGAACAAGGAGACCCCGCATGTGGAAAAAGCAGCCGTTTCAACCTAGCCGCGAAAAACGCGACGATTCCTCTTTTGAAAATTCCCGCCGGGATTATTCCTACGGCCGCGCCCCGCGATTTGAAAACGAAAACCGCCCGCGCCCCTCGCAGGTAAACGTTGCGCTTGGAGATGCCGAAAGCGCGCCCCAGACAGCCGTCGGCGGAATTCGCGAAGTGACCGAACTTCTCACAAATTCACCGACCCGCGTCCATCGGGTTCTTTTCCGCCACAACTCCGGAAACCCGAAGCTCTATTCGCTGCAAAAGCTCGCGAAAAAGAACCACATCCACGTGCAGCAGGTGGAAGTCCGCATTCTCGATTCCTATGCGATGCCAAACCAAGGCGTCGTCGCCCTTGTCAACGAAAGGGAACTTCTCAAGTGGGAAAGCGTCAAGGAGGAATTTTTCAAGGCGCGGGAAACGGGCGAGCGCAAGCTGGTCGTCATCGCCACGAACATCGAAGACCCGCGAAACCTCGGCGCGTGCATTCGGTCTTCTCTCGGCCTCGGCGCGGACATTCTTCTGATGCCCGCCAAGGGAATGTGCGGCATCACGCCGACCGTCACCCGGGCTTCGACCGGAGCCGTCGATAAGCTCCGCATTTGCCGTCCCGACAACCTCGAAGCGGCCATCGGAGAACTCAAACAGGCCGGTTACCAGGTCCTCGGGCTCGATGCCGCCACGGAAGTTTCGCTCGTGGATTATCCCTTCGCAGAACACATCGTCCTTGCCGTCGGCGGCGAAGACGTGGGACTTCCGCCCTTTGTCAAAAAACAGTGCACGGACATTCTCCGCATTCCGATGAAGCCCGATGCGCAGTCCTACAACGCCTCGGTCGCCCTCTCCCTCGGACTTTACGAAATCGCGCGCAAGCGCCTCTAGGAAATGCGCCACCCCTGGGAAAATCCCGAAGTTCTCCGCTTTGCGGAAGAGGCTCTCCGCCAAAAAACGGACATTCTGAAGCTTTCGGAAAAGCTTTCCAAAGGCCCGTTTGCCGAAATGCGGAGCGAAATTCTCGACTACATCGCGCTCGTTCCGAAGTTTCGGAAAAAGTTCCGGACCGAGGCTTTTCTCGCATGCGACAGGCTCGCGCTCGAACAATCCACCGCGGCGGATATCGGAATCTACAAGGCGCGCCTTTTCCCCGAAGGGGAAAGCATCGACGACCTGTGTTGCGGAATGGGCGGAGACAGCTTTTTTCTTTCCAAAAATTCGACGGTCCGAGGATACGATCTTTCGCCGGACCGAACCGCCATGTACCGCTTCAACACAAAGGCGATGGGACACGAACGCGAAGCCGTTCTTTCGGACGTCCGAACGGTAAGTTCCAGAGGCTCCCTTTTTACGGTCGATCCGGCGCGTCGCGAAAAGGTCGGCGACAACCAGCGGAACTTTTCGGAACTCACACCGACCCTCGAAGAAATTCTCGAAATTTCAAGGCTCTACCGCGGCGGCATGGCAAAGCTTCCGCCCGGGTTTCCCACCGGGAACTTCCCCGCCGATGCGGAAATTCTCTACATCGGATCCCGGAACGACTGCCGCGAATGCCTGCTCCTTTTTGGCGCGCTCGCATCGCACAAAGGAAAAGCGCGCGCCGTCACCGTCGATTTACTCGGAAACGCGCACGAATGGATTTCAGGGAGAAACTTTTCGGAGTTTTCGGAAGCGGGCGAACTTCCCGTCGGAAACCTCATGGAGTTTATTTCGGAACCGCTCCCCGTTCTGGTCCGAAGCCATCTCTTTTCCGAAGTCGCGCTCGAAAGCGCCCCGGAAGCGCGCCTCGTCTCGCCAAAAATCGCCTACGTCACAAGCAAAAGCCCGCTCGAAAGCACCGCGTTCCGCTCCTACCGAGTCCTCGGGCACGTTCCGCTTTCCACCGGAAAGGTCAAGGGACTTCTCAGGACCTTTGACATCGGAAAGCTCACGCTCAAAAAGCGCGGCGTCGAAATCGTTCCCGAAGCGGAAATCAGGCGTCTCTCTCCCAAGGGACACCGCGAAGGCATTCTCTTCTACACGCGCCTCCAGGGCGAAAAGGCGGCCATCCTCGCCGTCCCCGCCCAGGGCGAAACATCCAAATCCCAAGGCTTATGGTAAAACTCGATCCTTCCTGGCTAGAACTTCTCAGCGACCAGTTCGAAATGCCGTATTTTAAGCAGCTCAAGGCGACCCTCTGCGAAGAAAAAAAGAAATACGCCATCTACCCTCCGGGGCCCAAAATCTTTGCCGCCCTCGACGAATGCCCCGTCGAAAATGTCAAGGCCGTCATCCTCGGACAGGACCCCTACCACAATCCGGGACAAGCGAACGGGCTCAGCTTTTCCGTTTCCGACGGCGTCACCCCGCCCCCGTCTCTCGTCAACATTTTCAAGGAACTCCACGACGACCTGGGGATTCCCTTTCCGCAAAGCGGAAACCTCGAAAAATGGGCCAAGCGGGGCGTTCTTCTCCTGAACGCGAGCCTCACCGTCCGCGCCTACCAGGCGGCCTCCCATGCGGGAATCGGCTGGCAACAGTTTACGGACACCATCATCGAAAGAATCTCGCTTGTAAAGGAAAACCTGGTGTTTCTTCTGTGGGGCGGACACGCCATCCGCAAAAAAGTCCTCATCGCCAAGAACCGCGGACACCTCGTTCTCGAGGCTCCGCACCCGAGCCCGCTCTCCGCCTACCGGGGATTTATCGGCTGCAGACACTTCAGCAAGGCGAACGCCTACCTCAAAAGCAAGGGCATTCCCGAAATCGACTGGACACCTTGACAGTTCGCGGCAAATAACCTATATTTGCACCGCAACCGGGGATATAGCTCAGTTTGGTAGAGCGATAGGTTCGCAATCTATAGGTCAGGGGTTCGATTCCCCTTATCTCCACGAAAAGATCCGCACAGCGGGTCTTTTTCTTTTTGGATGAAAAGCGCTACGAAAATCCGAATTCTCCATCTCCGAAGCCCGAAAACTTTCAGAGAACCGCTAAGAATTACTTTGGAGGGGAACATGCAAGCACATCTTTGAAAATTGAATTTTTAGAGGTGAGCGCAACAAAAAAGCCTCCGTTCTCGCGGAGGCAAACTTCTGAAAAGGGGAACGCGGAACTAGTTTTCGTTGTTCTGCATTTCCATCGTTTCGCGGTCCATCGTGTGCTGGAGGTAGTCCTTGAAGTCGCGGTTGATGTCCACGCCGTCCAAAGCGTCGGCATCGGCATCAAGAATGAAGACCGCGCTCGGGTTGTCGAGCCATCCGATAACGTCAACGCCTTCGAGGGTCATGGACTTGTCGCCCGCGGCTTTCGCCACGTATTCGACAACGCTCTTGCCGACCCAGCCCTGACCGCAGGAAGCCTTGACGAGAACCGCATCGCCGTCATCCTTCACAATGCGGAGTTCTTCGTTAAAACCGACCGTGCAGACGACGTCCGTGCCGCCCTTGGTCTTTGTCAGGTCCAAATCGCCCTGCTTGGACTTTACGTTCTTCGGAGCCGCCATCGCGACGACAACCATCAAAGCAAGCAGACAAAACAAAATTTTCTTAGTCATTTCACATCCTCGAAAAGAGAAGAAGTCTTTTTACACTCTATCCCAAATATATCCTTTATTTTGCCCAAACGACAAGATTTTTTTCTTTTTATATTCGCTTTTATGAAAAAAATTGTTTTCACCGCCCTTCTTTTGGTGTTTGCCGCCGTCTGTGCGCTTTATCTTGCCCGGGAACGCGTTTTTGCGCCGTCCGAAACCTCCGCCGGGGCGCTTTTTCAGGTCGAAAACGGCTCCACTGCCGTAAAAATCGGAAAATCGCTCGAATCCCGCGGCATTGTTTCGAGCGGAAAACTCTTTTCGTGGTGGTGCCGCTACCAAAAGTCCTCGCTCAAGGCGGGCTGGTACGAGCTTCCGGCCGGGGCGAGCATCGCGGACATTGCCGAAATCCTTTCCCGCGGAAAGACGGCCGTCCGAAAGGTGACAATTCCCGAGGGCCGCGCCTCCTGGGAGATGCCCGCCTACTTTCGCAAGACGATTCCCGAATTCGATTCGAGCAAGTGGGAGCTAATCGTCCACGATGCGGACTTTGCGCATGAACTCGGCGTGGAAGCGAACAGTCTCGAAGGCTACCTGTTTCCGGACACCTACCCGATTGAGTTCGGCGCCTCGGAAAAGGACATTGCACGGCAAATGGTCGCGGCCAACCTGAAGTTCCGGTCCGAGATGGAAAAAAGGGGAAGCCCGCTTTGGAAAGAGCTCGGCGGATGGCACAAGGTGTTAACGCTTGCAAGCGTCGTCGAGGAAGAAACGGGCAAGACGGACGAACGTTCCCTCATCGCGGGCGTCTTCGTCAACCGGCTGCGGCAAGGAATTCCGCTCGGAGCGGACCCCACGGTTCGGTTCATCTTCCGAAATCTCACGGGTCCCATCTACAAGAGCCAGCTGCAAAGCGACAGTCCCTACAACACGCGCCGCTTCCCGGGACTCATGCCCGGGCCGATTTCAAACCCCGGTAAAAAGGCCATCGAAGCGGCCCTCTACCCGCAAAAAACGGACGCTCTTTACTTTGTGGCCAAGGACGACGGTTCTGGAACGCACTTTTTTGCGAAGAGCCTCTCGGAACACAACCGCTACAAATCGACCGCGGCCAAGAACCGCGGCGAGTAGTTACCAGTTCGCGCCCACCTGAAAGAAGTAGTGGTAGTCCCGGACGTTTTTCAGCTTCAGGGCGTCCGCAGCCGAAACGAGACGGCTCATGCCGAGCCTTAATTCGAGCGACCGGTACGAGAAGCGCAATGTCGGTTCGAGGAGAATTCGGTCGGCATCCAGTTCCACGTGCGGATTTTCCTCGAAGTCGTGCATGTAGGCGGTAAAAATCCAGACGCCAAACGGCCCGGTGTGAAGCCCGGCACTGGCCCGCGCCGCAGTATAGTGATGCGTCGAAAGATAGGTAAAATTCCACGAGGCGCTCCAGGGCGAAAGCGAGGGGTGCATCCGATACCAGCAGTCGAGCGATTTGACGGTTCCGTCGGTCCAGGTTTTTAGCGGGTCGGGATAGACGTAGCCCTTTCCCGATTCGCGGCGAATTTGAACTCCTCCGAGCGCCCCGACAGAAAGCGCCACGGCGCTCAACGGCGAAAAGTTCTTTTGGACGTCGAGCCTTGTCGAAACATAAAGCGGAGCGCTTCCCATGCCGTCCGCGGTCAGGTTCACGGAACGAAACCCGAAATCTCCCGAAATACGGTAGCCGCGGTCGCCGAACCATTCCAGAAATTCGCCCCGGTTCCGTACAAACGAAACTTTCGGATAAAGCGTGTTGACGTGCAGCTCGTCTTCGCCGAGAAAGCGCTTAAAATCGGACTCTCCCAAAAGAACGTCAAACGAAAAATCCGCGAGGGAATCCTTCCACAAAAACTTTACGTCAATATCGTTTTGCTTTATTTCGCGAAGGCGCAAATCCATCGGCACATCCGAAAAATATCCGCGGAGCGGCCGGATGCGCGAAATGTTTCCCGTTGCGGAAAACTCTCCCCGCGAGCCGAAAAACCCGCGCATCGAAAATTCGGGTCTGAGCGCACGGGAATGTTCCCCGTAAAAACCTTCGAGCCTAAAGGCGTATTCGAACTGGTTCACAAAGCGAAAATCCACGCCCGCATACGCCAAGGGTCCCGTCAAGTTCGACCCGAATCCGCCGACGCGAAATTCCAGTACGGGAGAGGCGAATGCCGAAACGTCCGCGATGCCGAGCGTATCCATTTCGATTTGCACCGAATCGTAAAAGGGAGATTCCGAAACGCTCCGCAAAAAGCGGACCGCGGCGAGGGTTCCCGTATCGGCCTCGTTCCAGTGCGAAGAAAGATCGGAATAATAGATGGACGGAAACTTTTCAAAGGACGGTTCGATGCGAAACCGGGGAAGGATGGAGTCCGCTGCGACGGGCATTTTTCCCTTGCGGTGCGCAAGCGGCGAAAACTCTCCGCGCTTTCTTTCCATGCCCGAATACCCGGCCTGCATCCAGGCGAGCGGAGTGTTTTCATCGACCGAATGCGGTCGGATGACGATGATATTCCGCTCCGGATTTTTTTCTTTTTCGCGCCGAATGAATTCCTGCGCATTTTGAAAACCGGAAGTGGCCGTCGGGGAATCATTTCCGTCCGCATTTCGAAGCGGATAGGCCATCACGTAAACGGCAAACGCCGAGGAATCTTCCGGGAAAAAGTCCGGGCAGTTCTCGCCGGAAGTTTTCGAAAACGGCAAGGCGAAAGCCGGGCGAGCCTTTTTGAAAACGCCTGAGGAACAGGCGAGAGCCGTAAACGGAAGGACTGTTGAATCCGCGCGCAAAAGAGCCTCTTCCACCCGAAAGCGGAATATCGACGCATTCAAAAATTCCCTGTCCGCAAAAAGCGGTCTCGGGCGAAAATGCGCCCGTCCGGACGAATCCCCGTAAAAGGCGAAGCGGAACGCGAGCGAAGGCTCCCCCTCCCCGGAAATCGGCAAGCTTTCGAGCGGAGACGGCGAACTTTTTTCACCGAGAAGCTGCAAAACAAAAAGCGAATCCGTCACCAGCTTCTGGATTTCGTCAAGCTCCATGCCGGAGCTCCAGAGGCTTCCGACAAACGCCCCCCAGGAGGTCGCCACGACGGAATCCACCGGAATTTGATAATCCCTGACGGCATACAAAACTCCCAGGGAATACCAGGGAGAATGCGCACCCCCGCCGAGGTAAAGAACGCTCTTCGGAAGGGACGGACGTTGAAAAATCAAAGGCTGCGTTTTTACAAGGGACGAATCGCCGAAAGCAAACAGGTGCGACAGAAAAAACAGCGCCAAGATTCCGCATGTCCTGAAAGTTCCCATCGCACGCTCCGCAAAAAGAGCCTAACGCAAATCGCCGCGGGACGCGGCGCCCTCGGAACCGCGCAACAGCTCGGAAATCTTTCCGATTTCGCCCTGGCTGATGAGCGGGGCAACGCTCGAATCGTTGGCGAGAACTTCCCATGTCGGCGGATTGGGTTCCCCTTCTTCGGAATACGAAAGCCTTTGCGTGACAATGGCACGGAGGTTTGCCGCAAGCAGCGTACGGACGAGCTTCTTGTTCTCGGAGTTTTCTTCCGCCACAAGATACGCGAGGACGTCGCGGACGCTTCCCGCCGTAAACGTCGAAACGACAAGGGCTCCGGACGCCGCGGCCTTGAGAACCGGAAGAATCGATTCGCCGTTCATGTCGCCGAGCCAAAACAGATCGGTTCCGGAACGAATACCCTGCAAAATTTCATTGTCGCGCGAAACCTTGTCGCGCTTTTTTTGCACAAGGCTCGAACCCGTCCGAATTTTATACTCGGGAATCGCATCGAGGAGGCTCACCCGCAAAATGTTTTGCGTACAAAGTTCCGAAACGAATGCGGAAGCCGTCGTCGTCTTGCCCGAAACAGCCGGTCCCGCAAAAAGAATCAGCCCGGCTCCCGCTCCGAGAAGCGTTTTTACCGCATTCGGGACGCCGAGGGAAGAAATTTCCGGGCATTCCGCCCCGATGGGTCGAAGAACAACCATCTTGCCAAAAGCCTCGCGCGAATAGCGCACGCGCCATTCCGCGCCCGCCCACGGTCCGCCGCTAAAAAGTCCGCATTCCCCGTCGAGAGGCCCCAAAAAGTTTTCCAGTTCGCCAAATTCAAGAGGTTCCGCCTTGGGAATGAGCTGTACGTTTCCGGCGATTCGGACGGCCGGCGAAAAACCCTCGGCAAGGATCAAATCCACCGCACCGATTTTCAGAGCGTATTCCAGGACGCCGTTCAAAGTCTTTACCATATTAGGCCTTCCTCTGGTTCGTTGGACGATAGGCGGCAAACCGCCGACGGTTTAAGGAACGCCGCCAGGCCTCCTCTCCGCGGATAAAACCGGAATCCACCAGATTTTGCAGCGAATCGTCCAGTGAAACGCCCTGGTTTCTCGACGTCGAAAGCGCGGACGAAAGCAGGCTCAGTTCCCGCTTGCGGATAAGCCCAAGCGTTGAGGACGTCATCTTCATTGCTTCGACGGCAAGAACCCATCCCTGGTTGTCGATGACCGGAACAAGGTGCTGCACGACAATTCCCTTGAGCTCGTTCGCCAGGGCGCTCGCCAGTTCATCCTCGCGGTCGCCCGCTTCGCCGAGAAGGCGCGAAAGCAGGCCGTAAATGTCGTTGCCGGTCGTCGCCGCAAAGACGAGAACGCCGGCCGAAGAGGCGCGCAACAGCGCCCAGAGTTCCTCGACGGATTCAATCGAATCGAACAAGATGATGCGCGCGCCGGAAAGGACCGCTTCCCGAACGGCAGAGGCTCCGGAATGCACGTGCAAGCCGACTTCCTTCTGGATCAAAAGCCCGTGCGAGCCTTGCAAAAGGCGCTCGATAGGCTTTTCGATGGTTTCGACCAGAGCGTTCCGGCCGGAAGAAATCGCTTCGGCAATTGCCCCGAGCGTGGTCGTCCGACCGCTGCCCGAAGGCCCGGCAATGAGCACAAGCCCGCCCGAAAGTTTAAGAAAATCCGCGCAAAAGGCGGGCAAATACAGCTTTTCGAACGGAATCGATTCCGCGGAAATCAGGCGGATGGCAAGAGACGGCACAGTCTCGTTCCACGTCACGGTCAAGCGGCTTCGGCCGGCGCCCGAAAGGGCAAAGGACTTGCTGAAGTCCACGCCGACAGCGGGCTCGTAGCCGTCCGCAAATCCGCTTTTCGCCTCGGAAAGAAACCCGGAAAGGCGGGACGCGTCAAACGGGGAATCGTTCGCATAGGTCAGCTGGCCAAAAATGCGGAACGCAATCGGAAACTTTTCGGAAAGATAGACGTCCGTTGCGCCATGGCTCCGCGCAAAGGCGAGAATTTGCGAAAGGGAATTTTTGTCCGTCAGGCTTTCGGGAATTTCGACCGAGCCTTCCCCGCTTTCAATTTCAAAGCGGTCCGGGAGAGCCTCCTCGTCCTTTGCGGGCGGTTCTTCCGCTTCCTGTGCGGTTTGCGCAATGGCGACCGGGGCAATGCTCGTCTGTTCGAGACCTTCCACCTTTTCGATTTGAACGCTCGTCACGTTTGTCTGGCCGTAGGGATTGTTCCCTTCGATTTCGAGAGCAGGTTCGGGCTTTTCTTCTTTCGCGGGAGCCTTTACGGGCGAGGGAGCGGAAGGATTCGCCACCGGGGTGACGGGCTTTGCGGAAGGCCTTGCCGCGGGCCTAAAGACGTCCGCCGGTTTGGAAGGTTCCGGGGCTTTTGCCGGCGGAGCGGGCTTCGGAGGCTCTACGGGCTTTGCCGGCGGAGCGGGCTTCGGAGGCTCTACGGGCTTTGCCGGCGGAGCGGGCTTCGGAGGCTCTACGGGCTTTGCCGGCGGAGCGGGCTTCGGAGGCTCTACGGGCTTTGCCGGCGGAGCGGGCTTCGGAGGCTCTACGGGCTTTGCCGGCGGAGCGGGCTTCGGAGGCTCCTTCGCCCTTTCCTGTTCGGCGAGCTTTATTTCCAGATCCTTGACGTAGGCGTTTACCGCATCGTACGTGGGCCTATCGAGAGCGCCCATTTCGAGAAGCAACATTCCGATATCGTGCGATTCGTCAATTCTATTCCACAGTTCCTGAACCTGTTCCCGAGTCGCAAGGTTATTCGAGAACAGAACCTTCGCCATGATCTGGTTTTTTGTCATCATACAAAGTCCCTGCGGCTAAACCACCAGCTCGCAATCGCAAGGAAAATTCCGATGTAGCCGATTGCATACAAATTGTTCCAAAGAATGTAGTGCGACGGAAGCGCGACCCCGTGCACGACATACGAAGAAATGTCAAACCGGTAAAGGCCCGGGAAAACGGCGTGGACAACTTCCGCGGCCTTTTCCATCAGAACGCTTTCGGTCCCCTCGACCTCCCCCATCCGACGGACAAAACGGACCTGCTCCATCAGTTCGTTGGAAAGCCTCCCCGCGATATAGACGCCTATCGTAAAAAGCGCCGAAAGTACGGGCGAGGAAAACGTCGAAAAGAGAAGCGCGACGGCAACAACAATCGCCATTTCCCAAAAAATCAGATAGACCGCCGAAAGGAGCGAGAGCGTCGGATGCGAATCCGTCAGGGCGAGAATCACATAATAGACCGCCGTGAGCAGCAAAAGATGCACTGCAATGACGGCCAAAAGCCCCAAATACTTTCCGACGATAAAGACCGCGCGGCTGATGGGCTTTGAAAGAAGCGTGAGAACCGTCCGCCCCTGGATCTCCTTTTGCACAAGACTGATGCCGACAAAAACGGAAATCAGAAGCCCGGAAAGCGACATGATGCTGAGCGTCGTCGATTTGATCACATAGGAGCGGTCAAAAACGGACCATTCCCCGAGCAAAATGCTGAAGAACGCAAGCGCTATCGCCAAAAAGACGATGTTGTAAAGGATCTTGTTGCGGACCGATTCGCGGAACGTATTGATGGCGATGATTCCGATGTTCTTAATGTTCTGCACGGGCAATTTCCTCCGTCAAGACGTCTTCGAGGCTCGGGCGCTGGTGTTCGACGCGCTCTACGGGAAGCCCCGACCGCAAACAGAATTCAAGGAAGCGGTCGCGCGAAGCGGCATCGCGACAGACCCATTCCCGCGGGGTGGTTCCTTGCGGACGCGCGCCTTCCGGAACGTCAGACGCGGGAACATCCGCGGAAAGGTGAACGTGGTATTCCGCGGACGCATTCGACGTAAAGTCGTCAACGGTTCCCTCGCGAACAATTTTTCCGCCGACGATCATGGCGACGCGGTGACTGATCGTTTCGACATCCGAAAGCAGATGGCTCGAATAAAAGACGGTCACGCCTTCCCGGTTGAGGGAAAGGATCGCTTCGCGGACATCCTTCCGGCCCACGGGGTCAAGCCCGCTCATCGGTTCGTCGAGAATCAGCAGCTCCGGTTTCGAAAGGATGGCCTGTGCGATTCCCACGCGCTGCATCATTCCCTTTGAATACGTGCGCAGCCGGCGGTTTATCCAGTCCTTGTCGGCATTCAAAAGGGAGAGCGCCCACTCGACGCGTTCTTCGAGGAGGTTTCCGGAAAGCCCGGAAAGACGTCCGTAAAAGCGCATCAGTTCGCGACCCGTCAGATAGTCATAAAAATAGGGCTGTTCCGGGGAATATCCCAAATGTCGGCGGCTTTCGACATTTTGCGGATCGAGACCCGCCACCCGGACTGTCCCGGAATCCCTGCGGAGAAGCCCCGTCAAAAGCTTTATCGTCGTCGATTTTCCGGCGCCGTTCGGGCCGATAAATCCGTAAATCTGCCCTTTGGGAACGTGAAACGAAACGCCGGAAAGAGCCTTCTTCTGCCGCATAAGAAAGCCCATCCGATACGTCTTCTGGAGATTTTCGACGTAAATCATTTTTCGTTCTCTTCGCCCTTGACGACCCGATTCAGAATCTTGCGGTTAAACACGTAATAGAGGACCGCACCGACGAGATAGACGAGAAGCCCCGCATAAAAGAAATAGTTGAGCGAGGAAACCGGAAACCCCGGAAACAGACGGTTCAACAGCGGATGCCCGCAGAAATACATAAGAACCAGGATCACGCCGAGAATCCGAAGCGCATAGGTCAAAACGATTTTCTTTTCCATAAAAAAACTCCGAAAGTGGAAATCCTTTCGGAGAAAAAATACTCAATTGAAAGAAAAAGCGTTAAGGGAACCTCTAAAAATTGCTTTGGTAAAGAAAATTTGAGTGAGACCAAGCGATG
>CAVBPX010000006.1:0-58180 GCA_963597395.1 Eggerthellaceae bacterium
CCAGCGCGAAGCGTCGCAACCAAATTTTTGAAAATGAATTTTTAGAGGTGACCTATAATCAAATATTTGTATGAAGATTGAAATGTTGAGTGTTTTTTACGCAAAAGGCTTGTTCGGTGCGTTCCTTCTGGCTTTGTCGCACACCCGCTTTTTCAAAATTCTAAATTTTCTGCTATGAAAAAATGGTTTTTGATTCTTCTTTTGGGCATGGCGGGTTTCGCGTTTTCGGCGGAATGGGCGAGCGATTACGGGTCGATGATTGCTTTTCAAAAGTCGGCGAACAGAAAAGGCTATGTGAAGCCGATCGCGACGTATATCGGGACCGTTCTGAACGGCAGCTGGGTTTCGAGCGCTTCCCTCGACCGCGAGTTTTCTTTTGAAGCCGGGCTTCCTTTCCAGATTGTGTTTGTGGAGTCAAACGACCGCACCTATCATTCTTCCGTTTTGGGAAAAGTGCCGACGATTTTTGGCGGCAAGTCCGATGTGCCGGAACTCGGCGGAAACGAGGATTTGCACGGACTTTCCGTTTTTACGCTGCCGTATCTGCAGCTGGGATTCGGGTTCTACTATACGCGGCTCGCCTTGCGCGGCATGTACTTCCCTTCGATTTCCGAACTCAAGGGCTATCACCTGCTTTCGTTTGGACTTCAGCACAGCTTCGGGCATTTTTTCATCGACAAGCTTCCGCCGGCATTCAAGGGCTTTGACGTGAGCCTTTTCTTTGGCTACAACTCCGCCTACATCGGATACGCTCCGGACAAGTGGAAGGGCCAGATGGATCTTGACTTCGGGACGACCTATACGGCCATCGTCTTCGGTTACAAGCCCGTGAAGATGGTCGAAGTTCTGCTCTCCCTCGGATACCAGACCGTTTCGATGGAAGCGGATGGCGATATGGACGCCTATACGAAGGACGGAGTCTATCAGGGAAAAGTCAAGCCGGACGTGGACATTTCCGGTCGCGGCGGATTTCGGCTCGGGCTCGAAGTTGCCTTCTCCTTTGGCGGAACGTTCCACCCGGTCATCGGGTATAACCTCGGCGCGAACAGCTCGCTCAACGCGAACATCCTGTATTTCAAGCAGCCTTTCTCGGTCGGAAAGTCGTCCGAAAAGAAGGACTCCATCGAGGACCATGTGATTAGCGAATCCGAAGAGGACGCGCCCGCGGGGAAAAATCCCTAGCGGTTTTCGGGACGCCGCGATGACTACCGAGGCGATTCAAAAAAGACTTTCGGAACTTCCCTTGCGCCCGGGCGTTTACCTGATGAAAAACGCCGAAGGGAAAGTGATTTACGTGGGAAAGGCAAAGGTCCTTTCGCGGCGCGTGCGCAGCTATTTTGACGGCAAGCCCAAGCCCGGGCATCGCGCGGCAATGCTCATGCTGCCGTATATTCGGGACATCGAATGGATTGTGACCGATACGGAAGCGGAAGCGTTTATTCTCGAGGCGAACCTGATTCGCAAGCATCATCCGCTTTACAATGTGCGGCTGAAGGACGACAAGCATTATCCCTATATTGCAATCAATATGCGGGATCCTTTTCCAAGGCTTTTTCTTTCGAGGCATGCGAGTTCCCGTTACCGGTGCTTTGGGCCTTTTCCCAGTTCCAAGGCGTTCAGGACGCTGGTCGATTTGTCGGCGAGACTGTTCGGGCTGCGGGAGTGCAAACTGGAATTTCCGCTTTCGAAGCCGCAAAGGCCTTGTTTGAACTATCACATCGGGCGTTGCCTTGCCCCGTGCGCCGGACTTTGTTCCGGTGAAGAATACGCGGAGCATGTAGAGGAAATGGTGAAAATCCTCGACGGGAAGCGGAACGATTTGCTTTCGAAATGGATGCGCGAAATGGAGGAGGCGAGCGAAAATCTGGACTTTGAGACGGCTGCCAAAAAGCGGGACGCCATCGAAGCCTTACAGGCGACAAATACAAGCCAGAAGGCCGATACGACGGATACGACGCTCAAGCTTGACGTGATAGCGGTGCGCCGAAACGGAAATCTTGCGACGGCCGTGATTTTTGAATATCGAAAGGGCGTGATTTTCGGGCGTCGCCACTACGAACTGGAATGCGACAAGGAACAGGACGAATCCGAAATTCTTTGCGAGATGCTTTCTTCGTGGTACGAAAACGAGGAAGTCATTCCAAATGAAATTGCCATCTGCAATGCGATTCCGGAAGAGGATCGCGCACAAATCGAAGAGGAACTTTCCGATCGGACAACGCACAAGGTGAGTATCGGAGTTCCGCAGCGCGGCGAACGCGTTCAATTTATGAAGCTCGCCATTGCGAATGCGGAAATGCTCTTGGTGGAGGCTAAATCCGATGTCAAGCATTTTGACGAAGTGGAAGAGAGCGTTTTTGATTTGCAGCGGGAACTCGGGCTTGCCAAGACGCCTTTTCGAATTGAATGCGTCGATATTTCCCATTTGGCGGGAACGCATACCGTGGCGAGCCTTGTCGCATTTAAAAACGGTCGGCCCGACAAGGGCAACTATCGAAAGTTTATCATTCGGACGGTTTCCGGGGTGGATGACTTTGCGAGCATGCAGGAGGTTCTCACGCGCCGCATTACGCGGCTCGAACGCGAAGGAAAGGCGCTCCCCGACCTGCTTGTGTGCGACGGCGGAAAGGGACAGGTCGATGCGACATTTAAAATCCTGAAGGACCTCGGACACGCGGAACTCCCGCTGATAGGGCTTGCCAAGCGCCTCGAGGAAATCGTCTTTCCCGATGACAGGCCGTCCATTGTGCTTCACCGTACAAGTTCCGCACTCAAGCTTTTGCAAAATGCCCGCGACGAGGCGCACCGCTTTGCGATTACCTACCAGCGAAGCAAGCGCAAGGAGGACTTGCGCGTCGCCTGGCTTGAAATTCCGGGTGTCGGGGACGAAACGCGCATCCGGATTCTATCCAGGTTCCGCAGCCGCGAGGATTTTTTAAAGGCTCCCATCGAAGACATCCAGGACCTTTTGGGAAAAAGGCGCGGTCTGACGATTCGGGAAAAGGTTCTCGCCTACGATCCGGACGGGGAAACGCGTGATCCGTAAAATCATCCACATCGATATGGACTGCTTTTATGCGTCCGTCGAAATGCGGCGACATCCGGAACTTCGGGATGTTCCGATGGCAGTCGGCGGGACGGTCGAGGAGCGCGGCGTTCTTTCGACGTGCAACTATCCGGCGCGAAAGTTCGGCTTGCATTCCGCGATGTCTTCCTTCAAGGCTTTTCGGCTGTGCCCGGAACTGGTGCTGCTCCCTGTTGACATGGCGGCCTACAAGGCGGAATCCGCGGAAATTTTTAAGATTTTTCACCGCTACACGAGCCGTGTAGAAGGCCTGAGTCTTGACGAGGCCTTTTTGGACGTGACCGGGAGCGATTCGCAGGGAGGATCCGCTTCGCTGATTGCCAAGGAAATTCGCGAGGCCATCTCGGAAGAACGCGGCGGGATTACGGCGAGCGCAGGGATTGCTCCCAACAAGTTTTTGGCCAAGGTCGCAAGCGACTGGAACAAGCCGAACGGCCAGTTTACCGTCGGGCCCGAAGACGTGGAAAGCTTTACGCGGGAGCTTCCGCTCGAAAAAATTCCCGGAGTGGGAAAGGCCTGTCAAAAAAAACTTCTCGCCCGCGGACTTGTGCTTTGCAGGGACATTTTGCCGCTTTCCCGGGCGGAACTTGTTAGGGACTTCGGGAACTTTGGAAATGCGCTTTACGATTTTGCGCGGGGCATTGACGAAAGGCCCGTCGTTTCGTCACGGATGCGAAAGTCCGTTTCGACGGAAAATACGTTTCCGCAGGATATTTTGGGACGAGCGGCATGCGAGGGGGAACTTCGGACCCTCTATTTTGAATTTTTGCGGCGCGTGCACCGGTTTGTCGAGCGCGAACGGGAAAAGGTCTTTCCGGAGTTTCACTGCTTTGTAAAAATCAAGTATGCGAATTTTCGGACGACGACCATCGAAAGGGTGTTTCCGGATGTTTCTATTGAACGTTTTTTTGCACTTTTGCGCGAACGGTGCGATTTTTCGTCAAAAGTGCGGCTGCTCGGGCTGGGCATTCGCCTCGGGAACGGGGAAACGGATGAAAATTCCCTGCAAACGAACTTGTTCTGAACTTTTTTGTATCTTGTAAATATCGAGGGTTCCTATGATTCGTTTACTGACCAGCTTTCTTTTTCTCGCTTTCCTTGTCGCCTGTGCATCGCGGCCCGGGATGAGGGAAGTGAATGTAGAACCGGAGCTTCGGAAAAGTTCCGAGGCGTTTACGGAACGTCACCCCGAATCCGCGGGTCCCGTAAACGGATATGCCGCTTCCGGGATTTCGACAGAGAGCGCTTCGCTTCCAAAGCCTTCAATCATGGTGCTTCCCGCCGGAACAAAAAATTTGAACGAGAGCGTTGACCTTTTGAATCACGACCCGATTGCCCGGGCCGCGGCGACCGCCATCCAGGGATATTTGATGGACAAGCGTTATTCGTTAAAGTCCATCGAAGGCTCTTCGCTTGTGAACGAGGCGGTTTCGCTGCAAAATGAAATTTCGGGCGAGGACGAGGATCTGTCATACCTCGCAAGCCTTTCTTTTGGTGCGGACATCTATATCAAGTTTACGGTCGATGTGCATCGCGGGCAGATTCTTGCGAACCTGAGTGCCTACGAATCGACTTCGGGCCGGATGCTCGGAACGCAGACGGCAACGGTAAACGACAACGGAACGCGTCTTGAGGAACTGGTGGCAAGTGCCGCGCACAAGGCCCTGCCCGGTCTTGAAAAAAAGATTCTCGCCTATTTTGCGGAAGATTCCAGAATCGGCGTGCCCTACAGGGTCATTTTTAAAACGGGCGGGGAAGATGAAACTTCGATTCTCGGGCGGCTTCCGCAGCTGTTGAAGTCCCGCTTTGAAAAGGTCACGGTCAATGCGATGACGGACAAAACGGCCGACCTGACGGTTTATGCCAAGGCTTCGGAATGTTCCGACGTCTATGCGCTTTACGATGCGATTCAGCAGGTTCTCGGAAGTTCCGCGATTGTCCAAAAGAAAAATCTCGTCCAGAAACTTTTGATTCTGGAACTGGACTGATGTTCCCTAAAATCCTTTTCGCGCTGCTTTGGTGTGCCGCCTTTTCCTTTGCGCGGGTCATCACCTACACGGCGACGGACAGGGCCTCTGCCGAAGATGCGGACCGTGCCGCCATGGCGGGCATTGCCATGCAGATTCGGGCAAACGTGACTGCGGTCCGTTCGACGGAAAAGGTCGGGCAGACGGAAAACGGCGATACCAAATTGCGTACGAATTATGCGGAGCGGATTGATGTGGACTCGGACATGACGCTCGAAGGCGTCGAACTGAAGCGTCAAAAGAAGCCGGACGGTTCCTGGGAATCGGTCGCCACGTTTGATACGGAAAAGGCGACGGTCCGCGCCCGGAATGAAATCCGGAAAATTCAAAAATCCGCATTGGATGTAAAATCCGAGCTTGAAAAATTCGTTCGCCGTGGAGATTTTTCCTCCGCGGGGAATGCGCTGGATTCTCTGGAACGCCTTTTTGCCGCCGGCCAAAAGCTTTATGACGCCGCTTCGGTCTTCGAGCCTCTCGACGAAACCTATCGGATGCAAAACGATGCCCCGATTTTTCGGAAAAAAATTTCCGATGCGGTTCAAAGCGTCCGGTTGAGCCTCGTTAAAAAGGAGCTTCCGTCTGGGGAAAACGGGGCCCGGCTGAATGCGGAAGTTCTTGTGCAAAACGGTAGCGTTCCGCTCGGAAACGTCCCGGTGACGGCAACGGTCGATGGAAAAACGTTTGGACGGGCAACTTCGGATTCTTCGGGAATTGCCAAGTTTTCGTTTTCCGCAAAATCGCTTTTGCCGGGAACGCATCAGGTCGAATTTCGAATGCTACTGCCCAAAGCCTTTGCCGAAGATTTTCAAAATGGGCTTGTTCTGGAGTATGTTTCGGAAATTCCGGTTTGCCGTGTAAAGTTGCTTTGTACGGAACTCGCGGATGTTTGCGCTTTTGTGGAAGAGGTTTTGCGCCAAGCGGGCTTTCAAAACGTTCCCGATGGGGAACCTTTGAAATTTAGCATTAAGAGCCTTTCCAAAAAGATGTTCGAGTCTTCGACAAAGCCGATCGCCCGAATGGAATTTCTGGTGGAACTTGCCGGAGACGCTGCGCACTTCTCGAAAAAAATCAAGGGCGTCGGAACTTCGGATGCGGATGCGCTGGATGATGCGCTTAAAAAAGTTCGGGCCGAAGATATTCGACGTTCCATTCACTTACTTTGTACGGAAAAATGAAAATCAAGCTTTTTATCCTTTTGTCGCTTGCCTTTTCGGGGCTTCTCTTTGCCATGAATCCCGAAAACTTTATAGACGATCGCGGAAAGTTCCTTTCGGAAAGCGAGCGGAACGCCTACAGTGCCATCGCCCTGGAACTTTACCAAAAAACGGGCTTTGCCTTGTATCTTTACACGGCGGAAGGGGAAGTCCCGGATGCAACGGCTTTGGCAGATTCCCTTTGCGCAAACGAAACGGGAAAGGACTCGCTCCGGGCCTTGATTTTGATTGACGGAAATGCGAAGGGAAGAGCCTTCAGGACGACGGTCCCCGCTTCAAGGTGGATTTCTCCGACGGCGGCGGAGCGCCTTGCCCAAAAGTTTTTGTTGCCCGAATTTCGCCGCGAAGCCTTTGGACACGGAATCCTTGTGTTTGAAGCGGAGGTTGCCAAGAATGTGGCCCGCTTGAACGATGTGCGGCTGCAGTCTCCGATGCCTCGCCCGACAAAGGACGGCATCCCCGCCATGGCGTGGTTTTTGATTGTTGTCGTTCTCGCCTCGGTCATCATCGCCTACGCTTACTTTGTGCGTCAAGGCGCGGAGGCGAAAAAACGCGGAAGGATTCGGGAATTTGGAGGCTTTCCGCATCAAGGTTTTAATTCCGGATTTGGAGATTAGCGCATGAAGAAATTTTTGACTTTACAGGAAATTGCCGCTTCGGACTGGGGAAAGCGCATTCGCGAAGAGCTGGGAGAGGGCCTGCAGAGCGCCTTTTTACACGGAAACTGCCTTTACGAAGGCTTTGACGCCATTCACGAGAAGTGGCGCGTGAGCGTAATTCTCAAGGATTTTCGGCCGGGCGAGCTTTCGTCCGTGCACGGGTTCCGCCGCAAGATGGCTGCGGAAAACATGGAATTCGGCTACTTTTTTTCGGAATCCTTTTTGGAAAGCGGCAAGGACGATTACCCGCTTGAGTTTCTCCACATTTCGCGCCGGAACGTTCCCCTTTTTGGAGTGGCGCCGTTGGCGGACTTTTTACCGGACGAAAACGCGCTGCGGGCGGAGTGCCGCCGCGAGCTGAAAAGCCGGGGGCTGCATCTTGTGGGTGAATTTACGCGGATCCAGTCCGGAATTTCGCCGATGGACTTTTTCATTGAACTGAATTCCGAAATTTTGCCAGTCCTCTACGGAATTTACTTTTTGCGGAAAAAGAGCTATCCGAAGACCCGCGAAGAAGTGCTTTCGCTTTTTCCGGAATTTCGGGTGGACGAGCCCGCTCTGGATTTTAAGCAGAACGCGGAACGGGCAAACGCCTGCTTTGCGGCAATTGAAAAATTGGTGCAGACGATTTGATTAGCCTAACCATTTGCAATTTGCAGCCCCTCAAGTCATTCTTTTCATTTGGCTGACGGATAGGATTCCTGTTCCGAAATGACGCTGTCCAAATCCTTTAGCGGAAACTTTAGAAGCGCCGTTGTGTTTGCCACATACAGGGTATCCCCTATTGCAATCATATCAGAAGATGAACCATGGGCCAGGCAAATATACTTGGGGAAAAAATTACCATAAATTTCTCGCCAGCCCTTTTCCTCGTTTTTATAGGGGAGGCCATAGTCACCCATATAGACATAAGGCCATGGCGGATTGCTGCCTGAAACAAAAAGATGTTTTCCGTTCGAAGCCAGAGATAACCGATTGGATGGCATATTAGAATAAGTCCTATGTCCACGATAGGGGTCGGCAAAAGGGTCTGTCGTGTCAATGGTTTCGTCGTAGGTTTCAATCACACTGTCTATGGGATTTCACAAATCCTGAACTTCATCATATTCAAGAATATCCGTAGAAGCTTTTTGACCTATAACATAAATTTTGCCCTTATGAACAACGATGTTCGAAATCAATTCCGTAGTGTCGCTTGCATCAAGCCATGTGGCCCAACTCGGGAATGGGATTTTCGCCATTCTTTTCCAGCTTCCGTCATAGCGCCACATTCCCCGAGCCCCGCTAATCGTATATAGTTTTCCGTTCAGCTCGACGCCCTTGTGGAACTGCATCGGGTATTCTCTGGAGGAATCGTAATCGTAGGTAATGTCCGCCCATCCGGTATCCGTCTGCATTTTCATCGCAAGCTTTATGGTCTCGCTGCGCTTGTCTGTACTGTCCTCGTATCCGGCTAGGCATACGACAGGACGGCCGTTGTAAATAGCGATTCCATAGACATTGTAGAAACCGTTCGAGTCAAACGGCAACGCATATATTTCGTTCCATGCGCCGCGGTCGAAATCGTATTTCAGGACCTTGCCGCTAAGCTGGGCCCCGGCGTAAAGGCCCGTGGAATCTCCATACACGTAACGGATCCATTCCGAACTCGCAAGCGTGTCTCAATGTGTTGATCCAATCTTTGAAGCGAACACCCTCGGCGTGTAGGTGACGGAACCCGGTGACGTGTACTCGTTGCTTGACCAGTGGTTGTCAACCAGGACTATTCGGTCTCCAACATAGTAGATGGACTCCAATCCGCCAAACGTCCTGGAGTCGTCCAATACCGGGATGAAATCGTCATTGCGCCAGCCGAAATCCGGATCTTCAATAATTGACTCGGAAGCCATCTTTCCGGAAGATTCCTCGGAACAGGCGAGCAGAAGTGAGATAAAAAGGAAAAGCTTTTTCATGTCAGATTCTCCATAGGGAACCTCTAAAAATTGCCTTGGTCAAAAAAATTTGAGTGAAAACAAGCGCTTGCAGAAATGAAAATTGAATTTTTAGAGGCTCTCTACTGAATTCCTTGTATAGCGCGCGGGATAAAGTTCGGAAGGTCCGAAGCGAGGACGCCGTATTCGGTTTTTTCCGCGGAGGCGAGCTCTCCCGCAAGTCCGTGAATTTTTGCTCCGAGGGTTGCCGCGTCAAAGGGCTCCATCTTTTGGGCGAGAAGCCCGGCGATGATTCCCGTGAGAACGTCGCCCGAACCTGCCTTGGACAGCGCCGAGTTCCCGGTATCGTTGATGCGGTAGTCGTTTCCGTTTGCAATCACGGTGTGAAAACCTTTGAGGAGAACGACCGCGTCGAATTTTTGGGAGGATTCCCGGGCCGCGTCGATGCGGTCTTTTTGAATTTTTGAAACGTCGGTGTGAAGAAGCCGTGCGAGTTCTTTCGGGTGCGGCGTCAGCACGGCGCGGCCTTCAAACCGAAACTGCTTTTCGGCGAGGGAAAGCGCGTTTAGGCCGTCGGCGTCGAGGACAAAAAAAACTTTCTGTTCGATGAAAAGTTCGAGAATGCGGAAAACGGTTTCCATGATGTCGTCAAACGGATGCCCGATGGCGGAGATGCCGCATCCGAATGCGCATACCGTGGGAGCCTTGATGAGCGGAGTCAGAACCTGGACCGAGGCGGGAGAAAGGACCGGGCCGAGGCTTGGAAGGGGAATGTAAACGGCGTCCGGAAGTTGGGCAGCTACCGCATCGATGACGGGTGGAACCGCGGCGAGCGAGACGTAGCCCGCTCCCGTCCGCAGCGCGGATACGGACGAAAGAAAAGCCGCTCCGCGGTAGTTCAATGAACCGGCGATGTTCAAAACGTTTCCGAACGTCGCCTTGTTGGAATCGATGGGCCGCGGCGGAAGCTTCATGAACGCCTGTCGAGAAGGGTTTGGAACCGCACGAGGTCTTCGGGCGTTGTCAGCTTGTCATTCATCGAGTTTCCGCATACGATGTAAACGGGCTCGCCAAAATGCTCAAGAATGGAGGCTTCGTCGGTCGGTAAAAAGTCGAGAGGCTCCGCATCCATTTTGTGATAAAGTTCCTTGAAGAGGCTCACGCGGGCCGCTTGCGGCGTCTGGGCGAGATAGACCGTTTCGCGGGGGACCGTTTTTTGGACCTTTTCCGATTGGACGATTTTGACCGTATCGACCGCGGGCTTTGCGATGAGGCAGGCTCCCTTTTCCTCGAGCGTTTTGCAGACCTGCAAAATCAGGTCTTTGGAAAGCAGGGGACGCGCAACGTCGTGCACCAGGGCAAATTCCACGTCGTCCGAAAGAGCCGCTATCCCGTTTCGGACGGATTCAAAGCGTTCCTTTCCGCCGACGACTATCTTCAACTTGTTCGCATACGGAAAATTCCGAAGTTCCGCTTCGAAGTGCGATTTCCAGTCAAAGGGAACCGCAAGGACTATTTCCGCGATCTGTTCCATTTGCGCAAAGGTTTCGAGCGAATAGCGGTAAACGGGCTTTCCGTTTAGCGGAAGAAGCTGCTTGGGAACGTTTGCGCCCATGCGCTTTCCGAGGCCTCCCGCCGGAAGGACCGCCGCAAATTTCGAATGGCTAGTTGGCATCCTGGACGCACCGCACGGCGTATCCCGCCGTTTTAAAGTTGTGATAGCGATAGCTTTCCGGGGAGTCGTAGCTGAGGCTCCGGTAGTAGGCCGTGGTTTCGTCCCGTTCCGTTGCCGTCCAAAAGTAGGCGTGATGCCCCAGATACATAAAGTTTTTTTCGTAAACGATCCCGGAGGGGAGTGCGTGGAACTGGACGCTGTCGGTCCCGTTTCCCGAAGTTTCGCCGTCGCTTGCCCAGCCGCTTTGGGACTTGAGAAGCTTTCCGGATTCCTCGCCGAGAGATTCAATCATCTCGGTCCATTCGGCGTCGGTCGGAAGCCGCCAACCGTCCCGGCATACTTCCTTGGCCGCGTTAAAGTCGTAAAGGCGACCGTACTTTTTGCAATTGGAAACTTTTTTTCCGTAGCACGAGGATCCGCTCGCTGTCGGCACGTTCGCGTTTTTGGTCATCCAGCGAAGCTTTCCGATGAGTGTGCCCTGGACGTTTGCAAAGCAGGAACGCACCCGGACCGAAATCTCGACATCTTCCGCGGGCATATTAAATGCTGCGGAATCCTCGGATATCATTTTGAGCGACGTCTCGTACTTTTTGGGGAGAACTTCCCACCGGTCCGCGCATTCGCCCGGTTCCTTTTTCGCCTTAAGCGGAACGCTTTCGCCTGCGGCATAGCTTCCGGAACCCGTCGCATTTTTGACCGAAAGGGAAAACTTGGCGGGGAGGCTCTCTTCGGAACTTGAAATTTCGGCAAAACCGGCCGCTTTGATGCTCGAACTCGACGGAATTTCCTTGGACGAAGAGCTTTTGACAGGATTTGGCTGAGGAATGCTCTCCCTCTCCTGCGTGGAACAGGAAACCAAAAAGAAAATTGCCAAAATCGGGACGAAAATTCGCATGCGCACTTCCTTATGCCTTAAAAATAATAATTTCTTCGCATGAAAACCGTCGGACTGGTTCTCGGCTTTGGACATATGGGAAGGCTTCACGCAAAACGCTTCTCGGCTCGCGGCGTGCAAACCGTGTGTGTCGATGGCGGTGAGGCATGCGAAAAGGCGCTCCGGGATTCCGAAATTTCGGACGTTGACTTTGTGCTCGTTGCGACGCCCGCGAGTTCCCATTTTGCATATGTGAGACGCGCGCTCGAACTCGGAAAGGACGTATTTGTCGAAAAGCCGCTCGCGACGACTTCCGCGGATGTAAACGCTTTGGTCTCGCTTTCCGAAAAGTCCGGGAAGATCCTTTACGCGGGGCACAGCGAGCGCTTTAACCCGGGCTTTCTCCGCTTCCGGGAAAAATTTTTGGAAAGCGTCCGGCGCGGAGCATTAAAAAAAATGTGTTTTGTGCGGCACAACAAAGGCTCGGACCGCGGCCGGGACGTCTCCGCGGCGCTCGACATCGGGGTCCATGATTTTGAACTTTTTTACGAGCTGAAAACGGCGGCACCGAACGTCCTGTGGGAAACTGTCGATGTCCGCTTTGACTTTTCGCGGGACGCGCTGCGGACCATGCGCCGCATCGGGGCCGTTTTCGAGGACGAAAGCGGAAAAACGTGGGAAGTCTCGGAAAATTTGGACGGAAACCTGTTCGAAGAGGCGGACCCGATTGGACTTGAACAATCGGAATTTTTGGAAATGCGGACGCTTCCGAAAGAACGCTCGGCAAAAAAAATGCGGAAACTGCTGGACGGGGCGCTTTTTGCGGTTCGGGCCGCGGAACGTTATTCCACAAGTCCAAACAGCGCAAAATAGTAGTTGAAGAACAAATCGCCAAAACGATAGACGATAGGGGCCGCCACCATGAGGAACGGGCCAAAGGGAATCTCCTGGCTCTTTTCCTTTTTGATCATCCGGTAGGGAACCATAACGAGAATTCCGAGGAGCGAAGCGAGGACGAGGACGGCAAACGCCTTGCCGAATCCCATCAGGGCGCCAAATCCGGCGACGAGCTTCACGTCCCCGAGCCCCATTGCGTCGCGCTTTAAAATTTTTCCGGCAATGAAACCGACGAGGTAAAGGCCGCCGCCCGCAAAGAGGGCTCCCAAAATGCTTTCGAGGGGAGAAATTCTCCCCGGAAAGAACGAAAGCGCAATTCCGACGACAATGCCGCCGATGCTGATGGAGTCCGGAATGAGCTTGTGCCTAAAGTCGATGGCCGCAACGGGGTAAATTCCCAAAAGCAGCCAAAAGAGGGCGAAGGAATCCGCCCAGTGTTCGACGGGCGCGGTAAAGGGCGTAGAGGAATTCGCGAGAATCAGCGAAAAGCCTCCCACCAGCCCGCAAAGCGATTCGCCGAGCGGGTAGCGGATGCTGATGGGCTTCTTGCAACAGACGCTTTTTCCGCGCAAAATGAGCCATCCGAAAACGGGAAGATTGTACCAAATTGGAATATGTTTGTGACAGTGCGGGCAAAAAGAGGGCGGGGAGATAAGGGAAAGGCCCCGCGGCATGCGATAGACAATAACGTTGTAAAAGCTCCCGACGCACGCGCCGAGAATTGCAAACAGGATGGCGGCATACCAAACGGGAATCTCTTGCATATTCTAAAGATAGTTTTGAAAATCGGGAATTAGAATTTAATTTTAGATTATAGGTTGTCTTTTTAGGGAACTGTATGAAAAAATATCTGATTCCAATCGTCCTTTTCCTCGTTCTCCTCGCCGGATGCTCCCGGGAGTCCGACATCCGCGTAAACGGATCCTTGCGGAACAATCATTCCGTCGTTTTCGCCTTTACCGAGCGTCCCGACAGCATTGAAAGCTTTGTGGATTCCATCTCGGCCCTGGATTCCGTCTATACCTACGATACGCTCACGGTGACGGTGCACGATTCCGTCTATCTGATGGGATTTCTCAAGTATAACGCCAACAAGGTTTTGCGCTATGCGTGGAAGATGGGAGACCGGGACACGCTTGTGAGCGGTTCGAACGGGAGCCTTTTTACCTATGCGTATGATTCGACTGGAATCTACTCGCCGCTCTTTATTGCGGTGGACGGTGCAAACGCCCGGGATACCGCCGGTCGTGGACAGTATATCCGCGTAATCGATACGCCGCCCGACGTCTCGGTCCCGGTCGATACGCTCTGGACCCGCGGCGAGCGCGACGCGAACGTCTCTTTCTTTGCCTCGGATTCGTTCGGAAGAATCGACAGCGCCTTTGTGGTGCTGCTCGGAGAAAAGAACTCCGCGGTGGAAACGGTCAAGGCCAAGGGGGATTCCGGCACTTTTACGGCGACGGTCAAGTTCAAGTCCGCGAAGTCCCATCTGGATGCGAATAACGAAATCCGCTACGTTTACGGTGCGGTCGATGACGACGGAAACGTTTCGATGGATACGGCTGTTTTGCACTTCAACAAGATTCCGACAATCAAGCTTTTGCAGCCGGATTCCGCAAGCCGCCAGAGCATTTACGTTTCGCGTTTCGCGTTTTACTATGCGGGGTCGGACGACGACAATCCGACGGATCTCCACTACTCGATTCGCGTGGGAAAGAGTCCGGACAATTCGGGAACGGCTCCCGTTTTGACGGATGCGAACCTCGTCGCGTCGAACATCAAGGAAAAGAGCTGGGAAGCAATTACGGATTCCGTCTGGAACATGGACACGAACCTCCGCGGCCGCCTCTACTGGCAGGTCTCGGTGACGGACGGTTATGACACGGTTGCCTCCCCGACGTGGAACTTCTTTTTCGGCGACCTCTCCGCAACGACGGGAACGCTTTACGGCTATGCGAAGTTCCAGGGCCGGACGGTGCACAACGGCATCCAGATTGTGATGGAGAATCTCGAAAACAAGAACTACACGTTCTCGCGCACCAGCGAAAAGGGATTCTTTAGCGTGAAGGTCGATCCGGGGCTTTACCGCGTCTATGCCCGCGATACGACTGGCCTCGGCTACAAGCATGTGATTCTCGACAGCCAGTATGTGGAAATGGGCGACGAAAGGCTCGTGGCGACGATGCTTCTGGAAGATTCCATCGCTCCGAAGATTCGCATTGACGACTACGATACGGTTTTGACTTCCCGGAGCGTGCGCCTTTCCGGTTCGCTGTCGGATTCCGGTTCGCAAATTGCGAAGGCAAATGCCTGGTTTGACGGAAACGAGGTTTCGCTTTCGGTCCTTAAGGTGAACGAATGGGGCATGAACCTGAACGACTTGATGGACGGTTCGCACGAGTTCCGCTTTGTGGTTCTCGACAGCGCAAGGAACGTTTCGGATACGGCGAAAATCGCCTTCCGCGTCAAGGCCTCCTCGATGCGCCTGACCGTAAACGGGCAGACGACATCGATGATTTCGGAAAATGAAAACTTCCAGTTTGCAGCGTATGTCGGAAACGTTCGCCCGCTGCCGGATTCCGTTTCGTGGATTTGCAACATTGCCGGGAAAAAGTTTACGGTAAAGCCTTCCGCGGTGGGAAAAGACAGCACGGCAACGCTTACGCTATCGGCCGATGACGTCAAGAACAGCGGTGCCGTTACCGGGACACTTTACACAATGCAGGCTTCCGTTCTGAACGGAACCGTCAAGGACAGCGTCCGCTTTGGATTCCTCGGCGAAGATCCGACGGTTTACTTCCTCTCTCCGAAGATCGACACCTCGGTTTCCGTGAACGATCCGGTTTACTTCAGCACGCAAGCTTTCCCGGGTGCCGGTGCGACGGTCAAGTCGGTCGGCTGGACGTGCGACAAGACGCTTTCCGAAGGTTTTGAATGCCCGGCCGAAAGCGCGGACACGGTGACGCTCGCCTGGAAGACGTCCGGTGTGAAGACGGTGAAGGTTCTGTTGACGGATTCCAAGGGAAACACGGCGAAGGATTCCATTACGGTGAACGTCGTCGCGGACCCGCCGACAGTCTCCATCAAGGCGGATGCCGATACGGTTCGCCAAAAAATCAACGCGAGCCTTTCGTTCTCCGTGACCGCGTCCGACAAGTACGGAACGGTGAATGCAATCGACTGGGGCTGCGGCACGGACGCTTCGAAGATTTCGTTCGAGTCCTCCGCAACGGTGAGCGCAGCGAAAAAGGTCTCGGCAAATATCGACGTGACGCTTCCGAAAGAGGCAACGAACGCCTACAAATGCATTGTCCGCGCCACGGATGACGACGGGGAACAGGGCTTTGATACGCTGTATTTCAGGGCGGTTCTTGACAAGCCTTCGATTACGCTCTTTACGACGACGGCCGATGTGAAGATCAATTCAAAGGTCCGGTTGGCGGGTTCGGCGGTCGATACGCTGGGTTCGATTGTTTTGTATGAAATGTATTGTGGAACGAGCGTAAAGAATCCGTCGTGGACGACCATCTCGCGGCCCGATACGACGCTCACCGCTCCGTCTTCCGCATGCAAATGGTATTGCGTCATGCGCGTGACGGACGATGACGATTTGACTGCGATGGATACGGCGACGTATAACGTGCTGCTCGATCCGCCTACGGTGACCGTAAGCGAAGATACGCTGACGGTGAGCATCAAGGACACGGTGACGCTCGACGCCATCGCAAACGACAAGCTGGGTTCGATTGTCCTTTACGAATGGAGCTGCGGAAACGCCGGTGCGGCCGGGAACCGTTTTGTGTCTTCGACCTCGACGCCCCGCTATACGGCCGTGATGCCCTCGTCCGCGGTAAACAATTACCAGTGCATTATCCGCGTGACCGATGACGACGGCAATACGGCAAACGATACGACAAAGATTTCCGTTTTGCTGGATCCGCCGACAGTCAAGGTGGCGAAGGAGACGATTACGGCCCGGGCCGGATTCCAGGTGAACCTGAATGCGACGGCGACGGACAAGCTCGGTTACATTGCCAAGCGGGAATGGAGCTGCGGCGTTCCTTCCGAAATTGCAAGCAACTGGAAGAAGGTCTCCGATTACGATACGACGTGGACGACCGCTTCGACGCCTTCCGCTACGTATTACTGCGTTGCCCGTGCCACGGACGATGACGGCAACACGGCGGAGGATACGGTCCGGATTGTGTTCACGACGGAACTTCCGATTATTTCCGTCGATCACGAGCTGCTCTATATTCTCGCGGGAAATTCGACGGAACTGACTGCCCATGTCAACACGGCGTGGCAGGGCATCAAGCGTTATACGTGGGCGTGCGGTGCAAAGAACTCTTCGGCGCTTTCCGATACGACATCGAAGAACGATCATCACGTCTGGTGGGGCGTCGATGAAAATTACTCCTCTTCGGACTTCTATTTCTGGGATACCGATTCGAAGGGAAAGAGCGACAGCACCATTGCAAAGCTTTCACGTTCGAACGACGAATTCCTTTGCATCGTGTATGCCGAAGAAGTCGGAACGAACTTTATTGCGACCGATACGACCATTATCCGCCGGATGGCTTCGCTTCCCGAGGGTGTCATTACGATGCCCGACACCGCCTACCTGTGGAGTACGGATTCTTCGGTCTCGGATTACTCCAAATACTGGTATGTGCCCGGTGTGGGCGGCGGCGAATCGAAGCCCGGAACCTTGTCCGATCCGACCGAAAAATCCTGGAAGTTCTACTGGAACTTTAGCAACGTGAGCGCTTCGGGCTGGTACGAAGGCAATGCGGACGGAACGCTCGATACAAGCATTGCGGAATTCAACGACGCCTTTGTGCGCCTTTCCGCGGAAGGTTCCATCACCATCCAGCTGGACTACTACGACTCCTCGAAGACGGGAATGGACCAGAACTTTGTCGATAGGCACCGCGCGGAAATTGTTTCCAAGAAGGTTTACTTCCGCAAGGCCTGGAACAACATTTCGGGTGCGAAAAACACCATGTCGGTCCTCGAATCGAGCACCGATGCAAACGGACCGGCGGTCTCTTACTGCAAGGATCGCCCGGTGGTCGCCTACGTCAAGGAAGACGGAAGCGTCGCCACAAAGTATCGGAACGAATCCGGAGCGACCTGGACCGCTTTCGGAAGCCCTTCCATGTCGGGCGTCAAGAGCCAGACGCTTTACCTCGTCTGCGATGGAAACGATAACCTTTACATGTCGTTCATCAGCACTTCGGACGGAAAGGGTCACGTCTATAAATCGACGGGTTCGACAGGCGCGTGGACGGAACTGGGCTCTGGAATCGGAACGAGCCTCACCACGCTCAAGCTTCGAATCAATCCCAAAACGAACAATCCTTCTGTCGCGTGGATTGGAACCGTAGACGATAGTACGGGCAAGGCCCGCGTCCAGGACTACGCCTCTTCCGACTGGGGAAGCTCCTTCATCCCCATTTACAGCTCTTCTTGGCAAAATCGCGAAATCGACATGGCCTTTGACGAAAACGGAAACCGCCTGGTTATTGCCACGGGCGCCGGTTCAAGCGATTACAACATCTACTACTACTACATTGCGAACGGAGAAACTTCCACGTCGAATGGTGACAACTACGGTATCGGCGTCAATGCGGAATCCATCCAGGCACTCTATTCCGACGGCTACTTCTATGTGGGCTATCGCAGCCGCGACGACGACGGCCTTCCGAGGCTTGCGCGGGCCTCCAAGTCCAAAGTGACTTCGAGCGGCGCGTTCTCCACAACCGGTGCGGAGTTCAGCGCGTTCGGCCACCGCTGCTACAATACGTTCTTCGCCTTTGACGGCAACGGCAATCCGATTCTCGCCATCGACGACGCTTATTACGCCCGGAACTCCCATGTGCACGTCTATCGCTTTATCGACGGCGGTTGGCGCGAACTGGGCGAAAACGAACTGCCCTACTTCAAGAACCTGTTTGCCGCGTCCAATTCCTATTACATCCGCGGATTCCGTCCGCAGCTCATCGTCTCTTCGAACGGGAGAATCTTCCTTTCGATGCGCGCCCAGGAAACCGCTTCGAGCGCCGCATCGACGCTCCCCGGAAAGATGAACGGTCCGCTGGTAATGGAATACCTGGGAGACAACTGGTAATGAAGATTGAACTCGCCGCCATTTGCGACGCCGCGACGGATCAAAGCGGAAAGCTCAACATGCTCGGCGTATTCGACTACATCGAAGCGGAACTTCCCGTCGTGATACCGCGGTGTTCGGCCGTCTTCCGTGTGCGCTACAACCGCTCGGAGGCAACCGCCCACGATTTGGAAATGACGATTACGAATACGTTCGACGGCAAGGAGCTGACTTCGCCGATTCGAAGTTCTCTCGAATTCCGTCCGGTCCTTCCCGGAATGGATTCGTCGGCCGTCAATTTGATTTTGAACCTCAACCGGATGCAGTTCTCGAAAGCCGGCAAGTATGTTTTGCGCTTTCGGATAGACGAGGTCCTGCTCGAAGCGGTCCTTCCGATTTATGTGCGCGACCTGACGCCGCAGGAACCGAACCCGCTCGCCAGCTAACGGCAACTTTTTAGGCGGCTTTGGACGGCAATCGCTCCCGCGAACGGGTCGGTGAGAGGCAGCTCGAAGTCGTAGAGCGTTGTCGTCCCTATCTGCGTCCGCAGCATGTTTTCGGGCAGGGAATCCTTAAAAAAGGATCCTCCGGCGCATTTGAAAAAAGCTTCCTTGCGACACCACAGACGGTAAAATTCCGCAAGTTGGGAATCTTTGGAACGCCCGGTTTCAAAGAGAAAGTCCTTCTCCTCTTTTGAAAAGAAACGTTCGGCAATGCGCATGGTCCGCGGACGGATCTTTTCAATATCGACACCGACCCGCAGCGAAAAGGAATAGGCGAGCACGCAGACGCCCTTGCTGTGCGTCCAGTTGGCGTCAAAGCCCAGACGGGTAAACTCCGGCCGTCCGTCGCGCGAAGTTTCCATATCGGACACGGAAATTTCCATGCCCGTTGCCCGGGAAAGTTCCGAAAGAATGGCCTTCCGATGGTCGCGAAGCGGTACCGTGCACCAGAAGACGCTGCCATCGGGTGTTTTCAATTCAAAGTGCTCTGCCATTTGCGTAGAATATAACATTCCGCGGCCCGGAGGTTTTTCTATTTTGGGCACATGCGCCCGACGATTTTTCCCTTAGCCCTTGCAATTCTCGGATTTTCCGCATGCGGAACGGTAAACAGCGGCTGGCTTGTGAACGGGGGCGGCTATATGAACCTTTCGATAGACGGGGAAGCCTACAGGCTTGACATAGATGTGGACGACGGAAACGTGAAGCTGCGCCCGAACAAGCACTATGTGACGTTTCTCGGCAAGGATGACGCCGGAACCCGCCTGCAGGTGATGATTTACAAGCCCGTTCTCGGGAAAAATACCCCGCAGACGAATTCGAACTATACGTTCCTTGTACGGGAGGGAAGCTCGCCGGCCCGCATCATCGACGCCGAATCGAGCTATGTGGCCTTCGACGAAAAGTCCGATTCGCTGTGGAGCGCCGATTTGCATCTGGTTTTTAACCGCTGCGAAGTCGAGGAATGTGACACTTCGCGGGTTCTGGTGACCGGTCGGATGCGCTACTGGGTGGATCCGGACGATTACTGAAAAAATCCCTTGACAAAATTTTTGAACTTATCTATTATTGGGAAACCCTACGGACGATTAGCTCAGCTGGTTAGAGTACTACCTTGACATGGTAGGGGTCACTGGTCCGAGTCCAGTATCGTCCACGAAAAACTCCGCTTCACGGCGGAGTTTTTTTGCGTTTAACGTGTTAACCGGGATTGGGGGACAAGGCTTTCGCATAAAAAACGCTCAACATTTCAATCTTCATACAAATATTTGATTATATTCAGTATCAAATAGAACATGGAGGCCCACAGATGAAAAGAATACCGGTCTTAATTTCATTTTTTATCGCATCCGCATTTTCCTCGGAAACTTGCAACGTAAACAATTCAGAGCCGGGAATCCCCGAAAATTCCTGCACACAGACGGGATATGTCTGCCACTTGGCCTTTGACATCAACAACTCGCAAAATTCCATTTCCTTTTATTTGGGGGTCGATTCGCTATGCACGAATCTTCTGACGACCTCCCTGACAACGACCAGAACAACGGATAGTGTCACGACAAACCGGCTGCACCTTTTTCTGATCGAGAGCGAACAATATCATACGGATGCGCTGACCATGACTCTTTCTGGTGCCATCGCCCTGTCCGCATCTAACAACCGGAACTTGATTAGGGTAATCTATCACAAAGTAAAACCGGCCGAATACGGCGGAATTCTTCTGCAGGCCGTTTCTATCGTAGGGAACTGAGATGTCCCGTCCGTTTCGACTTCAAGTTACGCTGTTGGTCGCGCTTTTGCTTGCGCGGCCTTGCGCGGCTTCCTTGCCCGAAATTCAGCTTCTGTCGGAACGCCAACGGACGGAATGGAATTGGGTCGAATACAGGCTTCTCCTGATAAATCAATCAGACCATTCTATTCTTAGTCCGGAAATTCGTTACTTTGTGCAAAATTCGTGGCTGGACTATTGCGAAGGAAGAAACGATTCCACTTGCAATCGAGTCCATTACGGTCTGATTCCTGCGGATTCCGTTTTGACCGGAGCGATTGACTATGTGTCGTTCCCGTTTTCCGCACAAATTTCTTCAATTCCCGCATACAAACTTACGGTTCTTAAAATCCAAGTCTCCGGATTCCTTCCGCCGGGCGACACGCTGCGCGTTAACTTTCGAATTTACAAAAAGGACTGGACTAAATGGTCCGATACAAAAAACTATTCGCATCAGGAAAGTCCCAATATTTTGGAACCGAATCATTTTATGGCGGTTTACGATGTTTCGTACAACCTGCTGTGGGGGAGCGATCCTGTATATGGAAGCCTGAAAACGGACAAAATTCTATGGAGCGAACGCGGAAAAAATCTTGCTATTGAAAAATTCGTTCCCGGAGTGGAAGATTCCCTGTCCGGAAGATTTTGGCTGTTAAAGGATACGCCATTGACCTCGAAGGAACGTGTATTGCTGAAAAACGCGGGGGTTCGAAAACTGGCCGCAGGAGCTTACCGCGGAAAGAGCCTAATTCTTTGCAAAGCGGAATTTCCAATTTCAAGAAACTCTTTGGATTCCCTTGTTGCGGGATTTTTCAATGCGTTTGACGTGGACGATACCACCAAATTGACTCTAAGTCTTTCCGAACAGGACTTTGCCAAGGACACTTTGGAACTGGAAATCGGCTGTTGGCCGGATGTTTCCATAGCGGAATGCAGCCAGATCGTGCAAACTTGTGGCGGCTCGAATGTGGAAATCGACAGGACCGTTGTTCTTTCCGATTTCCCGTTCAGTCGAGTTTCGTGTCTAACGAGTCACTCGGATCTGAACAGCATTTCGGTCGTACGTTACGGGGCGCCGACAAACGACTTTGGTCGCAAAGCGACGCACGTTGCGGAACTTCAAAATGATTCCATTTGGGAAAGAGCCCTGCAAGAACCGTTTCCGACTCTGGAGTGGCTAAACAACGCGGAATATACGGGAGAGGGTGTCGTCGTCGGGGTCTATGATGCGGGCGTCGATTTTAGCCACCCCGATTTCAACGAAGATTCCGCGGGAATCAATACCAAAAGAATTCTTCGCCCGGATGAAAATTTTTCAGAGGGAAAAAACAGTTTGGGAAATTCCGAACACGGAACGCACGTCGCAGGAATCATTGGTGGAAACGGATCCGCTTCCAACTATCGATATCGCGGAATAGCCCCCAAGGTTCACTTTTTTTCAAAGGACTCAAAAAATAAACAACAAGTTGGTCACGTTGTAAACCACTCCCACACCTATACGGAAAATAGCGCTCCGTTTAACTACTATGGGGAAAGCAATCAGCAGGTTGACTCCTGGATCTTTACGGATTGGAAGGATACATCTTCTAAAGGAGACACTTTGTCCAAACTATATGTCGCCGCAGCGGGAAACAACGGAATAATGTCTCAAGATACAAATCTGTATATAAGCTACAGCTATCAAAGAGGATTCCATTCCATTCTGTATAATTCAAAGAACGCGCTCGTGGTCGGCAACTATTCGAGCTTGACAGGAATACGGAACAGCAATTCATCGATGGGACCGACCTGGGACGGTCGAATCAAGCCGGACGTTATGGCGCCTGGTTCTACAGCCGAAAATTCATTTGACCTTGAAAAGCCTTTTGTTGCCTATTTTGACCAGTTGAAACTTTTTAGGGAAAATTCTGCCGAGCCCTATTTTACGTTCAATCTTTCTTCGCTTCCGCCACCGGTTGAACAATTTGTTTCCTCGGTTGAAAATGTCGAAGATTCGGAAGCCGACGGAGGCTTCGCCCTCAAGTGGTCCGACTTCCGTCCGACAGAAAGTTCAAGCTATGCGACTTGGAAACTTTCCGAATCCGGAATCGATTCGTTGAAAATAAGGGCAGGCGACGTCATTGAATTTCGTGCTAAATTTCCAAAAGCAAATTTTCCGCGAGCGGCCTTGAGAGGAATGCTGTATTTTTCTTCATCGCACAGCGGATTCTATGATTCAAGCTTATACAAATCGGCCTCCTTCGATTGGAACGTGTCACAAGAGTACGACATTACCCGATTCAAATGGGAAGGGGATTCTATCAATACGCGTTATTTACGATTCGACTTTGCTTATGACTTTGGAGTTATGTCCTGTTTCCCCGTCAAAGCGCACCCTCTGGAAAAATACTATGCGGAAGACGCCGGAACATCGATGTCCGCGCCGTTTGTTTCCGGAATAGCGGCGTTGATGTATCAGCGCTACGCACAAAAGACAGGCCAACCGTTAAACGAGAAATCGATGCGAAACTCCACGGCCAAGGCCATTCTGATTCATACGGCAGAGGATATGGCGGATACGGTCGGTTTCGCCAGAGGGCTGGCCACGGATGTTTCCGCTACGGGAAATGACGGAACCGTGCATGTCGTGAAATTTGGGAAAGGTCCCGATTTTGCTACCGGATGGGGAAAGGTGAACGGAAAAAAGGCATTATCTGCTATTGAAGACTACAACCGGAAAACTCAAAAGTTCAATCGTTTCCGCGAATTCGAACTGGAACACGGAAAGGAACTCCGCTGGAATTTTGATGTTCCGGAAGGGCAACAAGCATTGCGAACGACTATTGTTTGGGACGATGCCCCGGGACCGAGATCCCTTGACTTCATTGTTTCCTCCAATACCTATCTAAACCCTAAATTGCAGAACGACCTGGATCTTTATTTGATTTCCCCGTCCGGAAAATATTATTTTCCTTGGAGATTGGAACTGTTGCCGACAAAGAACATCAATTCGGACGGCAGTTTGTCCGACGACCCGACAATTCATTCGGGGCTGGAACAAATTCGGGAGTCGGATATTCGGGACGCCGAGCGGTATTGCGGAAAAAATGACGAATTGCGAAATGAATGCTTTGACCATCTGAACAATGTGGAGGTGGTCGATGTCGAAAATCCCGAAAGCGGAACATGGCAGGCCGTCGTCCGGGGAACATCGATACAGGAAGGGAACAATTCTGACGGAAACGCCCAGATCGCATCAATTGTGAGCGACTTTGCACTTTATGAATCATCTTGTCAAATCGTGCATCCCTACGCTCCGCAAAATCGCCTGGAATGCGAATACGCCCTTGGGAACAATCTGGAAAATTTTGTGACCTTTGGCGAAAAGACCTTTGTCGGTTCGGGAGACACGATTTCCTTGTATAATTCAAGAAATGAACTTTTGGGGATATTTACGGGAAGAGAACTTGCCGGAAAGCGGATCCGTGTAAAAACCTCAAAAATAAAAGTAATCCTCGACAGCGACAATGATGGCGTTCAGGGATACGGTTTTGAAATATCAAGAATAGAACGTATCCCCAATTCCATCCTTCCGCTGCTTTTCCGGGCGACCCAAAAGAAAAACAGGAGGTAAAACATGAAAAGGATCATTTTTATTGTCTTTGCGGAAGTTCATTTATTATTCGCGGCCACTTGGAACCAGGTTCTCGGGGGATTTCCCTGTTCTTCTGCCGAGTATTGTTCCGAAGATTCAAGCGTAGTCAATACAACCGGTTTTTGGGGTTTACTTTCTTCGGAAACGGATGCATTGGACTTTATCTTTGATGAAAATGGATTATTTTGGGGAGCTTCAACTGGTTTAGATTTCTATGATGAACCAACAGGAAAAAATATTTTCTTTTCTTTATGGTACGGATTTGAGCGGTGCCTAAGTTTAAGTTTAAAGGAGGCCCATTGTGCCTGTGAATTCAGTGTGTTAATGGATACGACTTGCTCCCGTACAGATTCGATTTGGATTCAAAAGACGAATGAATTTATTTTTGATTCCACGTTAAACTTGAAAGATTCAACAATCTTTACCCATTTAAAAGGACAGAAAACCCTTCTTACAGACTATGCCACCAACGAACATCATTTTTTTTATCACGATTCTTCTAAAATCGAGGAAAGCGTAGATTCCATTTTCTTTGTATATAAAAAAGATTCTACGTATTATGCCTATTGTCGGCTTTTACAGGCTCCGCCCATCCCGTGTTCATCGTTCCAAGTGCAGTGCCAATTTCAAGATAAGGGATTCCCAAAATTTGATTCCTTTGATCCGATATCCTATCCGTATCCAATGTATTATCAACCCGCCGAAACATGTTTCACGAAAGAGGCTTTCGAAAAAGAAATTAGTTCGATAAAAAACATTCAAAATGGGCATTTAAGTAAAAAACAATCGCCATTTTTAATTTACAGACTCAACGGCACACCCGCTACGGGCAACGAAGCGGGCATTCGGATTGAAAACGGCCAATCAAAAGTTCATTTGAAAAATTGAGCATCTATCCCTAAATGGTTTTCCCCTCAATAAGGGAATCGCCCGGCTGCAAGATGTAAAGCTCCGGATAGGCTTCGGCTGCTCAGAACCTCGGCGAGCGGGGACATGGAAGATTGGCCTCGGTGAGGCAAAAACAAAAAACCGCCGGTTTGACGCCGACGGCTTCTTTTGAAAAGAGGAAAGAATTATTTTGCAGTGTCTGCAGCCGGGGCTTCGACCGGTTGTTCTGCTGCGGGAGCTTCTGCCGGGGCGGTTTCCGCAGCCGGAGCTGCAGCCGAAACGGTGTCGGAAGCCGTGTGCACGATGACGGAATCCGGAGCGTAAGTCGGAATCGGCGCGGCCGGAACGACCTCGACGGAAACGGGCTTGTTCGCCGCGGTGGGAGATTCGAAGAAGTTGAGCTTCGAAAGACCGAACATCATCAGCCAGGAAATGACGAGACCGCCAATGCCGAGCATAATGCCCGTCTTTGCCATGCCGTTTGTGTCGGTATAGCCGGTCGCATGGGCGAGTGCGTTGGGGGGCGTCGAAATCGGGAGGCACATGCCGAGCGAGCTTGCAAAGGCAACGGAAACGAGCAGGGCCGTCACGCCGCCGAGAGGCGCGAGATTGTCCTGGCACGCGACCGCGACCGCAATAAAGATGGGAACGAGAAGGCTTGCCGTGGAAGTGTGGCTCATAAAGTTTGCCATAAAGAGGCAGATGAGGCCGCTGCCGACCATCAGAGCGAACGGCGACCAGGTGTTGAACGGAATCGCGTTAATCAGATGCTTCGCAAGACCCGTTTCCTGCAGACCGAGACCGAGGGCAAAACCGCCGGCCACAAGCCACAGAACATCCCAGCTCATATCGTTCAAATCTTTCTTGGTAATCACGCCGGTAAGAGCAAAGACGGCCATCGGAATCATCGCAATGACGTTGTCGTTAATGCCGTGAACCTTGTTGCCGGTAATCCAGAGAACGACGCAAAGCGCAAAGGTCACATACACGATAATGGCGCGCGGGCTCGTGTCAAAGCGGTCCGCACCTTCGCCTTCAATCTTCAAAACCATCTCTTTCATCTTGATGGGGTAAATTTTCAAAAGCAAAACCCATGCGATGGCCATCAGCACAATCACGTAGGGAATGCCGAACATCATCCACTGACCAAAGCTCACGTTGAAGCCCGCATTCTGGAGGGCGCCGAGGGCGATGGCGTTCGGAGGCGTTCCAATCGGAGTGCCCATACCGCCGATGTTCGCGCCAAGGGGAATGGCCAGGGCAAAAGCGGCCTTGCCGCGGTCGTCTTCGTCAAACAGCTTGAGAACCGGGCCGAGGATGGCGAGCATCATCGCGGCGGTCGCCGTATTGCTCATAAACATCGAGAAGCAGGCGGTAATCATCATCAAGCCGAGCAGCACATACTTCGGATTTTTTCCGAAGGGCTTTAAAAGCACGCGGGCGAGGTTCTTGTCCATGTTGTACTTCGTCGCGGCGGAAGCGAGGAAGAATCCGCCGAGGAAGAGCATGATGATGGGGTTTGCAAACGTCGCCATGATGGACTTGAACTGGAGCGGCGTCACGCCTTCGACGCGGAACGGAAGAATCGCGGAGTTCGAAAGCGTGAGAATCATTAACACGATGACGAGCATCGAGGTGGACCAGATGGGGAACGGTTGGAGAATCCAGAAAAGGGCGGCCATTACGAAAATGGCGATGACGCGGATTTCAAGCGGATTCAGCGCGTTGGCCCCGGTGAGCCCGAGGGACTCGTAGGGAACGAACAGCGCCGCGATCGCGAGTATCGATGCGATGATCAGTTTGATGAATTTGGCTTTTGTCATGAATTTTTCCCATGGTTTTTTAGGACGGAATGCCCTAAAAAGATGGCGCAAATTTAGTTAAAATGCACTCCCTTTCCAAATCCTTTAATGAAAAAGCGCTTAATGAACGTCCTTTTTTCCGTATCAAAATAAAAAGCTGTGTGAAAACCGGGAAAATTCAAAAGGGAAAAGTAAAAGATAAAGCGTCATAAATGGCGGATTTTTTGAAAATTTCGGCATTTTACAATTTGTATATTTGCACGCATGGCAACGAAGCAATCCCCTGTCGAAAAATTTTCAAACTGGTATATTCCCCTCATTTGCCGTCACCCGTTCAAGGCCCTGGCTTTTTATTTGATTTTGGCGGCAATTTGCGCCTTTCCGATTTTGGTGCATCCCGGGCTGAAGCTCGACGCGGACCTTTCGAAGCTCCTTCCGGAGAAAACGCCGAGCGTGATTGCCCTCCGCGAATCGTACGAGCGTTTCGGCAGCACGGACCGCTTTATGCTCGCCATCCAGAGCGAGGACCCGGAACTGGTTGCCGAGCTGCAGGATTCCATCAGCGACTACATCGAAAAATATTGGCAGGGAGATTTCGTTTCGACCCAAATAGACGAAAACAACCAGTTTTTCAAGGACAATGCGCTTCTTTACCTGCCCACTCGTTACCTCGAACAGCTCCGCGACAACCTGGAAGACGTCCAGCTCGAAATCGGACGGAAAAACTCCCCGCTGACCGTGAACCTCCTCGAGGACGCCCCCAAAAAGGAACGCGTCTGGTTCGACTCGAACATTCCGCAGGAGCTCGGGCTCCCGGAAGAAGCCGCCGGAGCCTTTGACGCCTTTGTCCAAAAAAAGGAAGTCAAGGCGGACACGGGAAAATCCGCGGAATGGGACAACAAGGCTCCCGTCCCCGCGCATTTGAAAACGCGGCTCATCGGATGCCCCAAGCCCGACAGCACGGGAAAGGTTCTCTTTAACGGCATCGTCAACGCAAAACTTCTAAAGCCCTCGACTGACTACGAGTTCGTGACGCACATTCTCGCCCGGACCGATACGCTGCTTGAGCACTTCAGAAGCAAGACGTATTCCGTCCCGACCCGTTTTACCGTGGAAGGAACCTATGAGGGATTGAAGGAAGTCGATGAGGTGGCAAGCGATAGCGTTTCCTCGTTCGGCATCAGCCTTGTTCTGATTCTTTTGCTCACGATTTTCTTCTTCCGCAGTATCAAGGGCCCGGTCCTTGTGGTGGCCTCGGTTCTTTACGCGTGTATTCCGACGCTCGCGTTTACGGCCATCTTTTACGGCCGATTGAATCCGTTTACCGTCTTTGTCGCTTCCATCATTTTGGGCATCGGCATCGACTATTCCGTTCACATTTTGGGAACGGCGCAAAAGCTTTTGCGCAAATACGCGACGATCGAAGAGGTCCTTGTGCAGGCCCAGCGCCGGATGATCAAGCCGTTCTTCCTCGCAAGCCTCACGACGATTGCCGCTTTCCTCACGTTGCTTGTTGCGCACTTCAAGGGCTTTTACGAATTTGGCGTGGTCGCGTCCGCGGGTGTGCTGTTCAGTATGCTTACTTCCGTCCTCGTGCTGCCCGTTTTTGTCAAGTGTCTTGGCGGCATTCCGGCCGCTCCGCAAAACAGTTTTCTTCCGAAGTCCTGGGACGAGGCAAAAACGTTCCGGTTCTTTAAAAAGGCGGCAATTGCCGGGTTTATCCTCGGCGGAATTTCGCTGTGGTTTGCTCAATACGTCGATTTCGAGCATAACCTGAAAAATCTGCGCCGCGAATCGACCGCGGTCTCGACGTCCAAAAACAAGATTTCCACCAAGGTGACCAAGGCTTCGAACAAGGCCAAGTCCTCGACCCCGGCGGCGGTCATGGGCTCGAAGCCGGAACAGCTCGACAAGCTTTACGATACGCTGATGTATCGGCTGCGGGTCGAAAAGGACCCGATGCTCGGAAGCTTCCTCACGCTCAAGACGTTTGTTCCGCCGATCGATTCGCAGGAAGCGCGCCTTGAAATCATCGAAGAGATCCGCGAACTCGCCGACTACAAGGTTTTTGACCATGCGACGGGTGAAGATTCCGTGAACATTGCCGCGCTTCGAAAGCTCGTGCAGGTGAACAAGACGTTTACGGCCGAGGATATTCCTTCGTGGACGCTCGACATTTTAAAGGAAAAGGACGGCTCCTACGGGAAAATCGGATTTATCTACGGGGATTTTCCGAGCTGGGATGCGCATGCCCTCCACACTTTCCAGGAAAGGTACGGGCGCTGGAATTTTGACGGCGAAAACCTGCGGACCTTCTCTTCGCAATTTATTCTGTCGGATGTGATCGACTCGGTCAAAAAGGACAGTTTTAACCTGGCTGCGCTTATCATCATCGTCATCTTTGCGACGCTCGTCATTTCGTTCCGCAAACCGAAGCTGTTTATCTCGGGATGCATTTCGTTTGGAATGGGCGTTTTGATTACGCTCGGCGTTTTGGGATTCCTCACGCATTACTTTGACTTCGGAAAAATTACCATCTACAACGTGATTGTGATTCCGATGACGCTTGGAATTGGAATTGACGCGACCATTCACCTGATTAGCGCGTGGATTTCGACGAAGGGCATTACGCTTCGCGAACTGCTCGATACGACGGGCCGAAACGTAATGGCGAGTTCGACGACAACCGCCGCGGGCTTTGTCGGAATGCTCTTTACGACGCACCGCGGCCTCCGCGGAATCGGGGACCTCGCTTGCATCGGCATTATGATTTTCCTCGTCACGAGCCTTATCTTCTCGCTCTTCTTCTGCAAGCTGTGGCTGAAGCGCAAAGGGGAATAGGTTTCCTTTTCCGCGGAGCGAACGGTTTCTGCAATCCGAGCTTAGTGGGGGGGGGGCTTGTTCGCTCCTTCCAGGATGACGTTCACCCTCCATATTCCACATTCCACACTTCACACTCCACACTTCACACTCCACACTTCACACTCCACTCTCCACACTCCACACTTCACTCTCCACGCTTCGCCAAGCTTTCGCCCGTCAGAACGGCTGCATGGTGTCGTTGCGGAGGAGGGAGCGCAGAACCTTGCTTGCGCCGATGGCGCGCTTTCGCCAGTTTTCTGCAAGGGAATCGTTTGCGGCCGTGTAGAGACCGTTTTCTCCGCGATAGACGTCCTCGCTTTCGATGCCACCCGTGAGCGTAAAGTCCCGGAAGCCCAGAAAGTAGGCATTTTGCGAAAAGAAAAGGGCCGGTTGGGAAGCGGGACGCTCTTCGACGAGAAGATCGTATCCGAAGAAGTGGTTCGGGGCGCGGACCTGGGCGAGGTCGAGAACGGTCGGGCCGATGTCGAGCTGCGAAGCGACGTCCTTTCGCACTTCAAGTCCGCAAAAGAGGTTTGAATCCGCCGAAAAGATGCCTACAAAAATCTGGGCCGCGGCAACGCCGAGCGGTTGCGGAATCTTGTAATCGACGGAATCGACCGGTGTGTCGTGATCGCCGAGAATGACGATTGCCGTGCGCTCGAAATCGGGCCTCTTTGAAAGTTCCGTGAAAAATCTTCCGAGCTGTCTGTCCGTGTAGCGGAGCGCGTTCCGGTAGCGTTCCATCGCATCGTCCGGCTTGGGGGCAAAATCGTCCGGATACCCGCGGAAAGGAATGTGCGTTGAAATGGTGTTAAACGTCAAAAGCCATGCGGAATCCGTCGGGAGTTCGCGAAGCGTTTCGATGGCGAGGTCAACGCCCAGACTGTCCGTCGTACCGGGCGTTTCCATGTGCCCGGGCATCTTCCAGTTCTTGCCGAAAAACTTTTCGATGAAGGGAAGCGTGTGGTCAAAAATCGGGTTGGAAATGGTCACGTAATGGCGGGAATATCCGGTCATCAGCTCCGGAAATCCGGTAAAATGATTGGACGCGTAAAAGCTCGGAACGTCCCTGTTCGGATGCGACGGAAATCCGAAGTAGGTGGCCATCGTTCCGCGGACCGTCGGGTAGCCGCCGCTAAAGGCGTTTTGGAACCAGAGGCCGCCTCCGCCGTTTCTAAAAAATTCTCCTTGGGAAAGTTTCCAAAGGTTCGGGGCGAGAGCCGTGTCGCCGTCGAGCATTTGGTTCAGGATGCGGCCCTTGAAGGATTCCCCGAAGATGAAGACGATGTTGTAGGGAGCCTTTGCGCGGTATGCTTTTGCGGGAGCGCTCCGGTAGGCGGGATGTTCGGGGTCGGAGCGCTCGAATTCTTTGGGCAAAAAGGTATCCAGGTCGCTCAAAAGCTCGTCCGTGATTTTATAATTGTCCCGTACAAACTCAAACGTTTCTTCGGCGGCAATGTGAAGGATGGGAGCTGTCAACGTATGCTTGCCGAGCGTGAACCGCATATCGACCTGTGTTCCGAGAAGGGGAACTGTCTTTACGCCGCGCGTTCCGGCGAGAAACAGCACGAGCGGAATCACCGAAAGAATCATCCCGAGCGTAAAAAAGGTGATGGGCAGACGAAATCCGCGAAAGACCGCTTTTTGCTTTTTACGGGAAAGGACGACGACAATCGAAACGAACCCTGCGACATCGAGCGCGAGCAGCGAAAGCCATCCGACCGTACCCTTGAAGTCTCCGCCGAGGGTTGAGAGAGTCGTGGAATCGGTGATGTTCGACAGGTGAAAGTAGGTCCTCAAAAACGAATAGGATAGCCTTTGATGCGAAAACCGAAAAACCTCGTAATCGACAATGGCGACAAAAAAGTAGAGGATAAAAAAGATCGCAAGCGCACGCGGCTTTTTGAAAAACGCGAACAGGGAACTCAAAACGAGGATGGCGCCGTAGGCCATGGACAGCTGCCAAATTGTTTTCCCGGCAAACATCTCCGAAAGCGAAAGCCCGAGCGGGTCGGGCAGCGCATAAAAGAGAACGAGCATGGCGCTCTGCAGCAAAATGGCGAACAGGGTTATCGGAACAAAAGGATTCATAAAATCCCCGGAAGATGCCCTAGTGAATGTTCGACTTGATTGTTTCGATGGTCCGCGCGAGCGAGGCGTCGTCCTGCATTTCCTTTTCGATGCCCCGGATGGCGTGGAGCACCGTGGAATGGTCTCGGCCGGCAAATCTCGACCCGATGCTTTTGAGACTCAGCGTGGTGAGCTTTTTCATCAGATACATGGCGATTTGACGCGCGTGGGCGACTTCTTTAGGCCCGCGGCCCTCTTCGATGAGCTTGTCCTCGGGAACGTCGAGTTCCTGTGAAACGGCGTGGATGACGGCATCGACCCCGATGCGCTTTTTGATGTTCGGGATGATTTCCGCAACGACCTGCCGGGCGAGCGTAATGCTGATGTCCTGCTTGAGAAGGCTGGACTGCATGGCCATTCGGACGATGGCGGATTCGAGCGGGCGCACGCTTCCTTCGATGTTCTCGGCGAGGTAGGCGAAGACGTCGTCGGAAATGTCGAGGTGGCTGTTCATCGCCTTTTTGCGGAGAATCGCTTCGCGCGTTTCAAAGGTCGGCGGCTGAATATCGACGGTGAGACCGGACGAGAAGCGGCTCACGAGGCGGTCGGAAAGGCTCTTGACCTCGGCCGCGGGGGCGTCGGACGTGAGAACGATCTGTTTTCCGGCCTGGTGCAGCGTGTTGAAAATGTGAAAGAACTCGTTTTGCGTCTCGGTGGATCCGCTCCAGTTCTGGATGTCGTCGATGAGCAGCACATCGACCTCTTCGCGGTAGAACGAGGACCATTCGTTTGTGTCGCCGTTTCGGATGCTCTCCGTGTATTCCCGCTGAAAATCGTTGGCGGGAATGTAGCGGACGACCTTGCCCGTCGCGTTTCCGATGATGTGGTTTCCGATGGCCTGCAAAAGATGCGTTTTGCCGAGACCGGACGCCCCGTAGATGAAAAGCGGGTTGTATTTGCTGTGGTCCGGATTTTCGGCCACGGCGAAGGCCGCGCTGAAGGCGAGCTTTGACTTGTCGCCGACGACGAAGTTCTCGAAGCTGAATTCCTCCGCGAGCTTTATCTGTTGGCAAAAGGGATGGTTTTCGGCGGGAACCGCGGCTTGCGGAATCTCGGCGTGCTGAAAATCAAAATCCAGATGCTTGCCCGTGACTTCCTGCCAGCTGATTTCGAGAAGAGGCTTGTAGGGCATGTAGAGCTTTGCGTCCTTGCCCGCCGGAATCAGGACGGAACAGCGCCTGTCGGTGACGTTCAAAACGTCGAGCTTTGCAAAAAGGTCGTTGAAAACGGCGTCCGAAAGATTGCCGTGTAAATGTTCCAAACATTTCTCGAATTGCGGGTTCATAAGGCCTAATTTAACTATTATTGCCATTATGATGGATTGGATTTCCGCTCTCGGGGCCTTATTTTGGCTTCCCCTTGTTTTATGGATCGCTCTTTTCCTTTTTGCGCGTTTTTTGGCCTACCCGATTGCGCTCAAACGCAAGATTTGCGAAGGAAAAACGTGGTGCTACGTCCCCCTCCGGTGGTCCAAAAGCCCGTTGTGCCGCTTTTTTGTGCGGACCGGGCTCGTCCTTCTCTACCTTTTTTCGGCCGTTTCGTTCGGCGCTTCCGTCTGCATTCTTCTCCCGTTTCCGGCATACGCCTTTTTCTTCTTTTTTCTCCTCGCCCTGGTTTTTCAAAAGCCGTTCGTAAATTTTGCGATGAACCGCGTCTATCGTCTCGAAGTCAACGCGTATTTTTTGGAATACAAAAGGCAGGACGCCCTTTACCGCAAAGCGGGCCATCCCCTTTCGGAAGAGGACCTCGCCGGACACTCCGCCTGGGCCTTTCGCAATGCCCTCGGGAAGGCGGAATCCGAAAAGAGGCTCTTTAAGCTTTTGAAGGAAATGGCGAAAAAGGAAATTGAATCCGAAAAGGAATCCGACGCTTATGAAAACGCTTGACCCGACGGAAATCAAAAAACGTTTTGAATATGCGGACAGGATGCTTTTGCTCGTGTCCCGGACGTTTGCGCTGAACATCAACAGGCTCGCGGGCGACCTCCGCAAAACGGTGCTTCTCGCCTACCTTTATTTGCGAATTGCCGATACGGTCGAGGACGACGCCCGTCTTCCGCTCGAAGAAAAGCTCCGTCTGCTGGGCCTTTTTGCGGACATTTTCCGAAACGGCTCGGATGTCGAAAATTCTTCCCGGGCCTTTGTCGAGGCTCTCCCCGAAAGCTTCCGGAATTCGAGCGACCCGAACTACGACCTGTGCGAACATTCGGCGGAGATTGTCCCTCTCCTCTGGACCTTTGAAAAAAGCTTTACCGAGCCCGTTTGCGAAACGGTCGTCGAAATGTGCGAGGGCATGGCGTCCTCCCTCCGTTCGATGGAAAAGTCCCTGGCCGCGGGGTGGTTTACGCTCGAAACGATGCCCGACCTGCTTCGCTACTGCTATTTTGTGGCGGGAATTGTCGGAAAGCTTTTGACAAAACTTTTTGCCGTCAAAAATCCGCCGATTACGGAAGAGCGCCTTGCCAAAATGAAGACGCTCGATGTGAGCTTCGGACTTGCGCTCCAGCTGGTGAACATCATCAAGGACGTGGGCGAGGATGCGGCCCGGAACGTGTGCTTTGTCCCGGAATCCATCTGCCGCGCTTGCGGGTTTGAAAATTCCCCGGCGATGTTTCTCCCGGGGGCAAGCGGGCGCGCCCGCGCCGCGGTCATGCGGGAGCTGGTGCAGGAAGCCTGGAAGCATCTTGAGGACGCCATCGAATATACGCTGCTCATTCCGCGGCGAAATCCCCGGATTCGCCTCTTTTGCCTGTGGCCGCTTTTTATGGCCGCCAAGAATCTCGCACTGATGGGGGACTGCTCCGGTCTTTTTGACGCATCCCGCAAGGTAAAGATTACGCGGAAGGATGTCAAGAACATCATCCGCCAAACGACGCTTCACTTTTATTCCGACTCCTGGATTCGGAAAAGTTTTAAAACGCTGAGGGACGGAACATGAACGAACGTTTTCGCCTTTTGAAATCGTGGAAATTCCATCTGGTTTTTATTTTCGTCTCGATTTTTATTGATCAGGCGACAAAGATTTGGGCCGTCGCCTATCTGGAACCGACCTTTGAAAATCCGTTCGGGCGAATTGTTCACGTCGTCGGGAACCTTTTGCAGTTTAGGCTTGCCTACAACACGGGAGCCGCGTTCAGCAGCCGTCCGCAGGATATTTTGCCGTTTCTCCATCCGACGGTCTTCTTCCTCTTGATTTCGGCTGTCGCCACGTTTATCCTCGTCTGGTTTTACCGCTCGGTCAAGCAAAGCGATTTTTTGGTGCGCTTCGGCATTGCGATGATTGTTTCGGGAGCGCTCGGAAACTTTGCGGATCGGATGCGCATCGGCAAGGTGGTCGATTTTATCGATTGCGATTTTCCGGATTTCATCATGGAACGTTGGCCGACTTTCAATTTTGCGGATTGTTGCGTGACGATAGGCGTTGCGCTCGTTCTGCTTTCTCCCCTTGTCTATAAGCTTATCCACTATTCTCCGGCAGGTTCGCATGCAAAAGAATCCCCAACCGACTAATTCCGAATCGCCGAGCTTTATCGTTTCCGAGAAGGAGGCGAACGAACGCCTGGACCGTTTTTTGCAAAAGAAACTTTCGGATTATTCTCGCACGGACATCCAAAAGCTGATTGCGGAAAACCTGGTGACGGTCGCCGGGACGCCCGCCAAGAAAAACCTGCGCCTTTCGGAAGGGATGCTTGTCCAGGTCGCTTCGCTTCCCCAAAAGGAATCCTCGTTGCTCGAACCGGAAAAGATGGATTTGCACATCGTCTATGAAGATGACGATGTCGCCGTGATTTTTAAACCGCGTGGAGTCGTAGTGCATCCGGGAAACGGCGTTTCGAAAGGGACGCTTGCCGCGGGGCTTCTCTACCACTTCAAGGAAAAACTTTCGGCGGTGAACGGTCCGCTTCGGCCTGGAATCGTGCACCGTCTCGACAAGGATACGCCGGGCCTGATGATTGTGGCGAAAAACGACAAGGCGCATCGGAGTCTTGCGCACCAGCTTGAAACGCGCACGCTTCATCGCAAGTATGAAGCCCTGATCTGGGGGCATCCGCGCGACCTTTCCGGGGAAATCGAACTGCCCCTTGGGCGCGATCCGAAATCCCGCATCCGCATGGCTGTCGTGAAGAACGGGAAGTTTGCGCGCACGCGCTACAAGGCGAAAAAATTCTTTTCCATCGCGACGCTGATGGAGTATGAGCTGGATACGGGGCGCACGCACCAGATTCGTGTGCATTCCCGCTACACGGGACATCCGATTGTCGGCGACCCGGTTTACGAGGGACGCGAGGCTTCGCTTTCCCGAGTGCCGCCCCTTTACCGCGAAGTCGCAGAAGAGCTTTTGAAACTTGCGCCTGCGCAGCTTCTGGAAGCGGTTGAAATCTGCTTTGCCCATCCGCGGACCCGAAAGAAAATGTCTTTCTCCGTTCCGCTCGAAAAGCCGTTTGAAGCTGCTGTCAAGCTTTTGGAAAAGGAATGCCCGGAATCCGCTCCGACTTTTGACGAGGATACGAGCTTTAGAAATTTTGACGAAACTTCGATTGAAAACCCTTATTTGGATGAACCTCCGGAAACCGAAGAGGAATATCCTTACGAAGAAGAGCCCGTGAAGGAACGTTTGACGCGGGCGGAACGCCTTGCCATAAAAAAGGAACGGATTAAAAAGCGCAAGGCGATTGAAGCTGAAAAGCGCGAAAAAAAGGCGAAGCGCAAGGCGGAAAAACGCGGGGAGCTTTACAAGCCGAATTCCGAAGTTGTCACCGGTCACGAGCCGACCATTGATCCTTCGTATCTGGAATAAAATTTTATCTTTAACTGAAAAAATGGAGATTTTATGAAAACGATTCCGACTCTTGTTGGACTTGTTACGGTATTTTACTTTGCCGCTTGTTCCGATAACGGTTCTAGCGCGGAGGCTTTTAATGCGGCAAAAGTTTGCCCGGAAAGCGGTCGCGGAACATTTGTCGATGAGCGCGATGGGCAGGAATACAGGTACACGACAATCGGCAACCAAGTCTGGATGGCACAGAATTTAAACTATGCCGTAACGGATAAGACATTGCTCTATCCTCTAACAGGGGAGCTGGGGGATGTTCGCTTTAACTGTCTTTACCCGGATGATAATTGCATGGAAAAAGGATTAGTTTATAAATGGTTGACTGCGTACTATGCTTGTCCAGAAGGTTGGCATTTGCCTCGTTTTGATGAGTGGCAAAAAATGATTGACGTTTTGGGTGGCGATGAAGAAGGTGGTTTTCGTTTAAAGGCTTCGTCTGGTTGGGCTGTCCTAAATCCTGGTGACGATGCAAATTGGAATGATGAGTGTGGCTTTAGTGCTTTGCCTTCGATAGCAGGAGAAATGTATGACGGGCTGTATGCGAATTGGTGGATGTCTGATTATGAACCAGATGATTCGGAACCTATAAAAGTGTGGGTTTTAAATTTTGATGGATACAGAAATTTTTACAGATTTAAGTACAATCCTCCAGACGATGATGCGTTTTTTTCTGTTCGCTGTATAAAAAATTGAGAAGTTGATAATGCATAAGGGTGGAATTTTCGTCTTCATTTTTTTGTACTTTTTCTTTTCCCATTCTTTTGGAAGCGTTGAGTCGTATCGGAACAGCCTTTTTATTTTCCTTTCGGACAAAGATGGAAGTTCAAATCCTTATGTCAAATCTGGAATCTATGATTATGTTTCTACGAGAATCACCGGCGATATAGGGAATCTCTATCCTTATTCCATCGACGTGTCGTCTCAGAGTGCAAGTGATTTATCGTCAATTTTTTCAAATCATGGATCGAATTCCGTGTTTGCAAAGGCTTTGGAATATTGGTTTGAAAACAGCTCGGATAGTTTATTGTTGAATTGGAAAAAAGGATGCGGAAATAAGTGCGCCCTAACTGACTTGAAAAAAATACGTCCGGATATTTTGCCTCTTCGCTACATCGTTATTTCGGAGGGAGTTAGTGGCTTGGTTGCTCGTGAATATATCCAAGGAAATGATTATGCCGGGGATATTTCCAAGGTGCTGTTCTTTGATACGCCTCATGAGGGAACGGGGTTTGCCGACCAGGCTCTTTTTCAAGGTTTGGAAGGCTATTCTCTCAAAAAACTGGATATCAAAAATCTTTCAGCGCTTATTCCGTTAACCCTTTCTGCTTATGTCTTTGGAGGACTGGATGCCTTGCAGGATGCTGTAATATCTGTGCTCCAGAGCGTTGTTCTCGGAATGGCTCAGAATGCAGGCGATATATCAACAGCTTTTTCGGAAACTGCTCTGTTTGGTGAATATGCGAAAAATTCCGATGCGCTTTGGTATTTGGCCCAAGACGCTAGCTTTGATGATAAAAAATATGCAGATATTATTGCTGCATCAAAGGCTGAAATAAAGGCTAATATCGGCGAAATTCAGTGGCTTAATTCGACCGGAATGAAAACAGGGTTTGGTAGTCCATCTTATAGTATTTAGCAAACTACACACTCACGCCGGGGAGTTATCTTGTTCTTCGTCGAGGAAGCGAGATACTTTCTTGGAAACTTTTCAGATAAGGAGTTCACCATGAAAACAACAAAGCTTAAGTTATTTCAGGATTGTAAGGCGGTAGGCGCTATCGCTGGAATCGGCTTTTTATTGCTTGCGTTGAACGCTTGCGCTACGGATGCCGACAGCTTTGATGCGGCGACGGTTTGTCCTGTGGAGGGGATAAACATTTACGGGATGCCTAATCGCGGAACATTTATCGATGAGCGCGATGGACAGGAATACAAATATACGACGATTGGCGGTCAAGTCTGGATGGCGCAGAATTTAAATTACAAAACGGATTATAGTGTGAAAAATGATGTGTATAAAGATTGTTCCGAGTGTGGACTTTGGTATTGTTTATCCCTTGATCCTCTAAGTAGAGAATCTTTTGATTCTGTGTGCCCGACTGGATGGAGAGTTCCGACGTTGGATGATTGGAATGAATTATTGGCATCAATAGGAAGTAAGGATAAAGCTCTGGATGTACTGCTTTCGGAAACATGGAGCGACTACTTTCAGGGAACAAATGAATGTGGCTTTAATGGAATGCAAACGGGTTATGTAATTGTTCGAAATCCAGAAACTCCGGACTACGGAAAATCGGAACCTTTTTCGCTTGGAGGCGGTGCCAGCTGGTGGACGCAAAAGAGATCAAGACCCAGGCATGTCATATATATTTTCTTTGATAGAGACAAGATAGAATTCCAAGAAGGTCTTTATTATTATTACTACAGTCTTCGCTGTGTAAAAAACTAGAATGATTATGATTGCGAATTTCATCCGTTGCATAAAGGACTGAGGATGCGAAAAATTTTATGGTCGATCGCTTTGTCTATTTCGATTGTTCATGCGTTAACTTTGGAAAATGTGCGGGCGGATTTACGGAAAAGCATGATGGCGTCCGATTCCGTTGAAATCGGAATCAGAACAACGGTTTCTTTTGCGGCGATGTCGAGTTCCCAGGGAATGACCATGTATCTTGTGCGGAAAGGCCCATCGAAAATCTATGCGGAAGTCAAAATGCCCATGATGAACCAGCGGACGATAATCAACGGGAATCGAATGAAATCAATCGATTTGGATTCTCGAAAATATCAGGTTCTCCCCTATAACGGGGAACCCTTTCCGATGATGTCCTATGCGAACTTTAACCCGCTGGATTCGGGAGAATGGTCCGAACCGAGACTTGTTTCGGGAAGCCTCTATTCGATCAAAGGGGAAAAAGGAACGCTTTACTACGATTCAAAAAAGAAACGCATCGACAAAATGGAAACGGAAGACTTGGATAAATCGACTTCGACGGAATTCTCCTACGATGTGGAAAACAACTTGAAGACGATGACCATTCGAGTCTCTGCGCAAGGCGTTGAAACCACCATTGTGACGGAGATTTTAAAGCTTCGCCATTCCAGGGATTTTCCGGATAGGCTGTTTGAATTTTGACGCAAATTTTTGATCCCCGCCTTTTCTTCTTCTCGCCTTTTCTATAATATCGCTATGCTATCTCAAAACCAGTCTTTCTTTTTTGTCGGCGTTGCAGGCTCCGGCATGAGCGCGATTGCCGTGTACTTGGCGGGCAGGGGCTTCGCCGTTTCCGGTTCGGACCGAAAGTTCTCGGACGCGGACGGCGACGGTATCCGGGCGAAGCTCGAAGCGGCGGGCGTTCGGACGTTTCCGCAGGACGGTTCGGGTGTTTGTTCGGGCCTTTCGGCAATCGTCGTGAGCACTGCCATCGAAGAGTCGAATCCGGATTTGAAGCGCGCTCTGGAATTGGGAATTCCCCGGATGCATCGGAGCGAAATGCTCGCAAAAATTTCGGAAAGTGTCAAGACGATTTGCGTCAGCGGAACGAGCGGCAAGAGCACGGTGACCGGGATGATCTGGCACATTCTGAACGAGGCGAATCTTTCGCCTTCGCTGCTTTCCGGGGCGGGGCTTGTCTCGCTCGAAAGGTGCGGAATGATCGGGAACGGAATCGCCGGAAAGGGCGAATGGCTTGTCGCGGAGTCCGACGAGAGCGACGGGACGCTTGTCCGCTATTCTCCGGAAATCGGTGTCATTTTGAACATCGGAAAGGACCACAAGGAAATTTCCGAGCTGCAAAAAATCTTTGCGGAGTTTTCGAAGAATGTTACGGGTAAAGGCAAGACGCTTATCGTGAACGAAGCGGACGAACTTGCGAACGCCTTTAGCGTGAACCATCTGGATGATTTCGGGTTGGAAGCCAAGGCTGGCGTCCAGGGAATGGATTTTAATCCCGAAGGCTATTCGATTACGTTCCGCGTGCGCCATCTTGGCGAACTTGTCCGGTTCAAGGTGCCGCTCCCCGGTTTTCACAACATGATGAACGCGCTTGCCGCTGTCGCGGTTTCGCTCAAGGTCGGAGTCTCGCTCCGCAAGTGCGCCGAGGCGCTGGAAACTTTTGAAGGCATCCACCGGCGCCATCAGATTCTCGGAACGTTTCGCGGCGTAACCGTGGTCGATGACTTTGCGCACAATCCGGCAAAGATTTTTGCGAGCATCCGCGCTGCGCAGGACTTTACAAAAGGTCGCGTTGTCGCCTATTTCCAGCCGCACGGTTTTGGCCCGACCCGTTTTTTGCGAAACGACCTGGTCGCTTCCATGGCGGAGGCTCTCCGTCCGCAGGACGCGATATTTTTCAGCGAAATCTATTACGCTGGCGGAACCGTTACGCGGAACATTTCTTCCGCCGACCTGGTTGAAGACCTGAAAAAGAAAAACATTTCCGCGTTCTTCGTGGAAAAGCGCCCGGAATGCGGGCAGGAAATCGTTAAATTTGTAAAGCCCGGCGATACCGTCCTTGTGATGGGCGCTCGCGACCCGAGCCTTTCCGATTTTGCCCAAACGCTTTCGAAGGAGTTGAACGATGAGCGAACAGAATAACCGCTACCAAAAGGCGATGGACCGCCTCGAAGAAATCCTTTCGAAAATCGACCAGAGCGGCGTCGGCATCGACGAACTTTCGTCCCATGTGGAAGAGGCGACAAAGCTCCTTCGCGAATGCAAGGAAATTCTTTCGTCAACGGAAAAGAACGTGCAAAAGGCGCTTGCCGATTTGAACGAGGAAAACGCGCAGGAGCCCGAACAGAACGTATGAGCGAAGCGCTTCGCGTCGAACATCTGTCCGTTTACTACCCGATGCGAAGCGGCGTGTTTTCGCGCGTTTCCGGCTACCTGAAGGCGGTGGACGACGTTTCGTTTGAACTTTCGACCGGGGAAATCCTTGCGGTCATCGGGGAATCCGGATGCGGTAAAAGTACGCTCGCCCAGGCGCTGGTCGGTCTGCTTCCGTGGAACGGCGGAAAGTATGCTGTGTTCGGACAAAATGTCGATGTCTCTTCGCCAAAGGCTTTTGTCGCGGTCCGGAAAAACGTCCAGATGGTTTTTCAGGATCCTTATTCGAGCCTCAACCCGCGTCAGACCGTTTCCCAAATTTTGACGTTCCCCGCCAAGGCGAACGGCCTTTCCGAGAACCTTGCGCTTTCCCGCGCCCGCGAAAAGCTTGACCTCGTCGGGCTTCCGTCTGGTTCCTTGGAGCGCTTTCCGCACGAGTTTTCGGGCGGCCAACGGCAGCGGATAGGCATTGCGCGCGCCCTGATGCTCGAACCGAAGGTGTTGATTGCCGACGAGGTGACGAGCGCTCTGGATGTTTCCGTGCAGGCGCAGGTGCTCAAGCTTTTGGATGCTCTCCGGCAAAATCTCGGCATCTCCATTCTTTTCATTTCGCACGATATTTTGACCGTGCGCTCTTTTGCAAACCGCGTGATGGTCCTTTACAAGGGGCATGTCAAGGAATCCGGCCCGGTAGAATCCGTGCTTGAAAATCCGCAACATCCCTACACCAGGGCATTGATGGCGAGCGTTCCGACGCTCGATTTTGACCGTCCTCCGCAGGTTTCGCTCAACGTGAATTTTGACGTATGACGCAAACCGTACAGCTTTTGATGGAAAAGATGGCCCAGGGCGGCGACGCCATTTCGCACTTGGAAGACGGACGAGTCTGCTTTGTTTCGGGAGCGCTTGCCGGGGAACGTGCCGAAGTTTTCGTTACGCAGCAAAAGAAGGATTACGCTCGCGGCCGCGCCTTGAAAATTCTGGAACCTTCGCCGTTCCGTGTAAAGCCCAAATGCCCGCTTTACGGAAAGTGCGGAGGCTGCTCGCTCGGACATGCAAGCTTTGACTTTCAGCTGCAAACGGCCCGCGCCGCCGTGGAGGAACTTTTCAGGCGCTTTGCCAAAACGGATCTCCCCGCGGACTGGAAAATTCATTCGGGAGCGCCTTACGGCTACAGAAACCGGGCCCGCCTTGTCCGCGCCGGGAACGGCTTTGGATTTCGGGCGGAACAGAGCCACCGTCCGATTGCCGTTTCTTCGTGCGAAATTCTCACAAAAGGCTTGAACGAGGCTCTAAAACAAAACGCATTTCCAAAGGTTCCGGAACTTTCCGTTTTTGAAAACGGGGAAGGCCGCCTTTCGTATTTTTACCGAGGCATGGACCGCTCGGAATTTGAAAGGAACGCGCTGAACACGGTCCAAATCGGCGGCCGCACGCTTTCGATGGATGCCGCGTGCTTTTTCCAGTCGAACCTTTCGCTGCTTCCCGAGCTGGTGAAAGCGGTCAGGGAATCCGCGGGCGAAGGCGAGCGTCTTATCGACCTTTACAGCGGCGTCGGATTTTTTGCCGCCCTTTTGCAGGACAAATTCCAAAGAATCGATACGGTCGAACGCGACCCCGGAGCGCTTTTCCATGCAAAACGGAACGTTTCCGGAGCCCACAGCGTTTCCGCCCCTGCCGAGGAATGGCTTCAAAATGCCGACGCTTCCGGTGCGGACGTCCTGATTGTCGATCCGCCGCGGACCGGGCTTTTGCCTTCGGTCATCGACGCCATTTCCAAGGCGAACCCCAAAAAACTTCTCTACGTTTCTTGTGACCCGGCGACCCTTGCGCGGGACTTTCGGCTTTTCGCTTTGCTCGGCTATGCCATTTTTCGCGCGGAGGGTTTTGCCTTTTACCCGCAAACGCCCCATTTCGAAATGTTCCTCGAACTTCGCCGCCCGTAATTTTGTAATTTTCCTTTGTATTGAAACGCGCTCTGACGCCTTAAAAATTTTCAAAAAAGAGGATTCGATGAAAAAAAACATTCTGTTGGCGGTTCTTTTCCCCGTATTGCTCTGCATGGCCTGTTCCTCGGAACCGATGCAAATCGTGTGCGGAAAGGATTTTTTGCAAAAGCGGGCCGTGGTCGTCGATACGGCGAGCGTTTTTCACACTTCGGATCCGTTCGTGATGCAGTTCTGCTACGGAAAGAATTTTGACTTTTCGAAGCTCCGTTGGGAAGTGTCGAATGCTTCCGGCAAGATCATCGCGTCCAAGACCAGTACGGTCAACGAAAAGGAAGGCTCCTACACGGTGCTCATCTCTTCGCGCCGCGGCGGATTTTCCAGTGCGACGGAATTTTTCCGTGCGAAGGAAGGCGAGTTTACCATCCGCTTCTTTAACGAGGACGCCAAAACGCTTTTGGTGGAAAAGAAAATTCGCATCGTCCTCAACAGCGAAAATATTGACGGTGAAAAATGAAAAAGCAGCTTCTGTTTCTTTCGGCTTTTTTTCTTCTTTCGTGTTCTTCGGACGTAGAAATCAACTATAAGCTTTCCAAGCCCGTTCCCATAGATCTTTACACGGAAAGCTATTATGCGACCATCGACCTCGAAGGAAAGGAACGCGTCGGAACCATTACGGCCGATTACGTTCATCTGGACTATGCGCAAAAGGGCGATACGATCGTCATCCGGCGGAACTTTGAAATCGACAAGTCGCGTGGCTATCTCAAAAATTCCCACCCCGCGGAACTCCAGTGGAGGCTCCCCGAGGTCATTACGAAAGGCGTTGCCGAGCGCGTCGCTTCGACGACGGGATTTGCGGGGGCCTACGACTCGCTCCTCAGGCGGATGCCGATGCCCTCGCGCTGGCGCGATCAGCTTTTGAACCCGGACTACATCAAGCATCTGGAACGCCAGGAAAAGCACCGCTACGAAATGGACCACCTGCTCACGGGCAAGGTTCCGGAAAAGGGAAACATCACGCAGCTTTTGAAAGATCGCGGGCGGTTGCAGTTCGCCCTGATCCAGGTGGATTCCGTCGTCACGGAAGGATTCCGCAATCTGGACAAGCGCAAGTGCTTTGCCTACACGGTTTACCTCAAGGAAAAGGAAAGCTTCCCCTACTATATCTGGGAACAGTACGTCAACAGCAAAATCGGCACCGAAAAGTTCCAGGCCTACCATTCGGGGCTTAAAGCCGAATACGAAACGGAATACTGGGTGACGCTCGACCCCGAAACGGGAATCCCCTGCCAGGAGCGCGAAGTCAAGATTGGAACACACACGATGGTAAATCCCCATACGGGCGACACGGCGACGTTCAAAAGCAACACGACGCTCGAACGCCTCTACACGGTCATCCGGGATGCCGCGGACGCCAAATGAAGCCTTTGCGCGGCATTCTTGCGGCATTTTCCCTCGGAGCGCTTGTCGCATGTGGCGGGACGAAGTCCGCCCAGCAGACGATGGCGGAAGACCGCGACTACATGTATCGGGAAGCCTACGACGCCTACATCAAGGCCGAGGGCAAATACCTGAACCTGCTTTTTAATTTGGAGCGTCTTCCCGAAGAGGACGAGCTCTGGATAATGAAGCGCGACCAGATGAAGGAGCTCGAACAACTGCGGACATTAATGCTCCAGGCCCGGACGGAACTCGACGAATCGCTCCAGGACTGGGAACGCTACCTCGCCGAGCTTCAAAAGGAGACGGCCGAGGCCAAGGCTGTCAAACGGGCGAATTTTCGTTCCGCGGACGACGAAAGAACTTCGCCGGGGCACCTTCTGCCGGGAGAATTCGCCAAGGATTCCATCCGCAAGGCTCTGGGGACCGGGAGGTAAAAATGATCGGGGTCTTTGATTCCGGATTTGGCGGCCTCACCATTTTGAAAGAACTCGCCCGAGAGCTTCCGGAGTACGACTTTCTCTATCTGGGGGATAACGCCCGCGCCCCGTACGGCTCCCGTACGTTCGAAACGATTTACCGCTACACGCTCGAAGCGGTCAAGGCTCTTTTTGACCGCGGATGCCCGCTTGTCATCCTCGCTTGCAATACGGCTAGCGCCCGCGCGCTTCGCACCATCCAGCAGCGCGACCTGCCGAACCTCGCCCCCGAAAACCGCGTTCTCGGCATCATCCGTCCGACGGCCGAAGAAGCGGGCACCTTCTCGAAGACCGGGCACCTCGGCATTCTGGGGACCGCCGGAACAGTGGAGTCGAACAGCTACCCCATCGAAATTCGGCACTTTTTCCCGAACCTTGTCGTCACCCAGGAGGCCTGTCCGCTGTGGGCGACGCTCGTGGAAAACGGCGAAGTCGAAAGCGAAGGCACGCGCTTTTTCGTCAAACGCGATATCGACAGACTGCTTTTGCGGGATCCGCAAATTGATGCGATTCTTCTCGCATGCACCCACTATCCGCTGCTCCTCCCCGTCATCCGAAAGGTTCTCCCTTCCGGAATCCGCATCGTTTCGCAGGGGAGCCTCGTCGCCCGCAAGACAAAAAACTATCTCGTCCGCCATCCGGAGATGGAAAAAAGGCTCTCCCGCGGCGGAAAAATCTCCTTTTTGACGACGGATACCCCCGAATTTTTCAAAAAAGGCGCCACTTTCTTTGGAATGAACGAGGTTCTTGCGAAAACATTGACTTTTTAGCACATAATTTTATATCTTGCAGGGGAAAAGACGAACCAGCAATGGTCCGCTTTTGGTACTTTTACTCTGACGAAAGGACGCATTATGCCGCAAATACAGATTAATTTAACCGGCTGGCAAGGTTTCCGTGGCAAGAACACGGCTAGTCTTCTCTATGTCGAGACCAGCCGTATGTCCGTTGTCCCGGTCCGTGACCAGCTGAACGAAAACGAGAAGGGTTCCTTTTCGGAACCGAACTATGAAACTTCCACCTACGGATTTATCTCGTGCTGCAACGTCAAGGCAATCAACAAGATTGTGAAGACGAACAAGAGCCGCTACATTTTTTTCGGGACCCGCTACGAGGGCGGCGACGCGGACTACAAGGACAAGTATCTGATTATGGGCTATATGCGAATCGAGCATACGAAGGATGTCCGCTCGCGCCACATTCAGGCCTATATGGGAACCCCGGGCGCGGAAGAGCCGGAATGCATGCTTCTTGAAGAGGACATCGCCGTCCACGGACCGATGCATTTCGTGTCGTTGCAGGATTCCTACGTGCTCACCGACGACCGCTTGAAGGATTGGGGCTACAAGGGCCACGCGGGCCGTCAGCTCAAGACGGTTTTTAGCGAGGAACACGCCAAGGAAATTCTCGACCATCTCAATTCCCGCGATAACAAGATCGACGAGTATATTGCGACCGTCGAGGAATTCAAAAAGGCGATGGCCGCGGAAACTGCCGTCGAAGATTCCGAAGGGGAAGAACCGCAAGCCTAAACGGTTCCCTTCCGCAAACATCTAAACTTTCAGCGCGCCTTCGGCGCGCTTTTTTAATTCTATATTTCCCCCTATGAACAACGGAATCGACCATTTGAACGTGCAAAATATCGAAGTCGCGGGATTTATCCGCGAGGTCTTCGGGTATATTACCCGGTTCAAGGGGCAGCTCTTTGTGCTGAAAATCGAAGACAGCCTGATGGAACATCCGTTGTTTCCCGTTTTAATTCGGGACATTACGCTTTTACACAAGATTGGCGTCAAGATTTTGATCGTTCCCGGTACGCGGAAAAGCATCGACCGGCAGCTTGCCGCGTGGGAAATCCAGTCGGAATTTCACAACGGTGTCCGCTTGACGAGCGAAGAGGCGCTTCCTTTGGTGGAACAGGCCTCCCTTGGTGCCGCGCAGCGCATCATGAGCCATTTGACGGCGGGCGGATGCCATGGGATGCAGGGCAACTGGGTCTCGGCGCGGAGCATGGGAATCATAGACGGCGTCGATTACATGCGCACCGGACGCATCGAGCGAATCGAGAAGAACATCATCGAACATCTGCTTTCGGAAGACTACATTCCCATCATTCCGCCTATCGGCTGGAACAAGATCGGTCACGCCTACAACATTTCGAGTACGGAACTTGCGATGGAACTTTGCAAGTATCTGACCGTCGGAAAGCTCTTCTTTATCGGAAGCGAAAACGGCATTCGGGCGGAAGGCCTTTCTACCGGGCCGAATACGCGGTATCTGGACGTGACGGACAACGGCGAGATTTCGGCGCTCGACATTGAACAGGCGCAAGAAATTTTGGACCTGAATTCCGACAGGCTGAACTTTGCGCAGGTCGATTATCTGAAAAACGCGATTGGCGCTTGCAAGGCCGGGGCGAAACGCGTGCACCTCATCAGCGGCGAGACGCAAGGAAGCGTCCTGCAGGAAGTGTTCTCGAGCCGCGGCGACGGAACGATGGTCTATGCAAACCAGTATTCGAGCATTCGGCCGGCGACGACGGACGACATTCCGGACATTCTTCGGATTATGCAGGACTACATCGCGAAGGGTTACCTCATTTCGCGGACGCAGGAATCCATTTCGGAAAAGCTTTCGGACTATATCGTGTATGCGATAGACAACGTGATTCACGGCTGCGGCGCACTGCACCCGTTCGAAGACAACACGGCGGAAGTGGCGGCCATTGCCGTTGCGGCGAACTACCGGAAGTCGGGCGTCGGAGCGGCCATTGTGCGGCATTTGGTGGCGACTGCACGGATGCGCGGATTCCGGATGGTCTTTTTGCTCACGACGCAGGCGCTCGACTGGTTTTACCAGCTCGGCTTTAAGGACGGAACGCTCGAAGATCTTCCGAAGTCAAAGCGCGATCATTACAACTACAAAAGGCACTCGCGGATTCTCGTGATGGACCTTGGGAAGTGACGTGATGGATTTGAAAAAGATGGAAGACGGCTTTCGGATGATTCTCGAAGGCATGGGCGAAAATCCGGGGCGTGAAGGCTTGCTTGCGACGCCGCACCGCGTGGCGAAGATGTATGCGGAACTGATGACGAGCCTGAACGCGGACACGGATCCGTCGGAAATTCTAAGGACGCGCTTTCACGAAAAATATGACGAGATGATCGTGGTGCCGAACATCGAATTTGCGAGCATGTGCGAACATCACTTTTTGCCGTTTACGGGACGCGCCTTTGTGGCCTACATTCCGGGGGACTGCGTTGTCGGGCTTTCGAAGATTCCGCGGGTGGTCGAGTATTTTGCCCGGATGCCGCAAATTCAGGAGCGGATGACGCGCCAGATTGCGGAGCTTATCCAAAAGGAACTTTCGCCCCGCGGCGTGGCCGTGCTGCTCGAAGCGAGCCATATGTGCATGACGATGCGCGGCGTAAAGAAGCCCGGTGCGACGATGGTGACGACCCAGCTTCTTGGACGGTTCAAAACGGACGAGAAGACCCGCGCCGAGTTTATGACGCACATTTACCGCAATTCGAACCGGTAAAATCTACTATTACATTTTTGTCGTTTTTGTAAAAAGGTATTACTTTTTTGTAGAACGAAAATAATTTTACCCCTTTACCGGGCCGCATTTGTCTAGTAATTTTCTCCTAGACGATTGCAGAAGAGATGCTTCTTCTGCGGACGATAGGAGACATATGAAGGCTCAAGGCTTATACAACCCGCAAAACGAACACGACGCGTGCGGCGTTGGATTCGTTCTGAACATGAACGGCAAAAGGGAACACGGCATTGTCGAAAAGGGCGTCAAGGTTCTCGAAAATCTCCTCCACCGCGGCGCGACGGGCGCAGACGTGAATACCGGCGACGGTGCCGGACTTCTTGTGCAAATCCCGGACGCGTTCTTTAGAAAGTCCCTGGGAATGAAGCTTCCCGAGGCGGGGCATTATGCCATCGGCATGTTCTTCATTCCGCAAACCGAGTCTTTGCGCCGGGACGCGATGAAGCTCATTTCAAAAATTTCCGAAGAGGAAAACTTTGAAGTTCTCTTTACGCGGGACGTTCCCGTGAAGGCGGAATACGTCGGCGAGACGGCCCGGGCCGTGATGCCCTTTATTTCGCAGGTGTTCTTTCTTTCGAAAAAGAATCTGACGGGCGAGAGCCTTGAACGCGCACTGCTCGTTTTGCGGAAGCGGATGGAACACGAAACGGTGCTTCCTTCCGACGGTGCGGATGGATTTTACGTGGCGAGCCTTTCGGCGAGAACCCTCGTGTATAAGGGCATGATGACCGCGCCGCAGGTGCCGCTTTTTTACCCGGACCTGAACGACAAGAATTTCGAAAGCGCGGTGGCTGTGGTGCACCAGCGGTATTCGACGAATACGTTCCCGAGCTGGCCGCTCGCCCAGCCTTTCCGCTATATGGCGCACAACGGCGAAATCAATACGATTCGCGGTAACCGCAACTGGATGGCCGCTCGCGAAAAGAACCTTTCGTCGCCGCTCTTCGGGGATGACATTCGAAAGCTCGCTCCGATTCTCGAAAAGGGTTCGAGCGATTCTGGAAATCTTGACAATGTGCTCGAGCTTTTAACTCTCGGCGGCCGCGAGGTGGGACATTCGATGATGATGCTCATGCCGCAGGCCTGGGGCGAAAAGCATGCGATGGGGCCCGACGTCCGCGGATTCTTCGAGTTCCACGCGGGCATCATGGAACCTTGGGACGGGCCCGCCGCGGTCGCGTTTACGGACGGCAGGTGGGTCGGTGCGACGCTCGACAGAAACGGTCTCCGCCCGGCGCGTTACACGATTACAAAGGACGGGTTCATGGTCTTTGCGTCCGAAGCGGGCGTGCTGGAAATCCCCGCGGAAGACGTCCGGGAAAAGGGTTCGCTGCGCCCGGGCCAGATGCTTTTGGTGAACCTCGAAACGGGCCGCTTTTACAAGGACAGGGAAGTCAAGACCCGCTTTGCGCGCAAGGAGCCTTACCGCCGCTGGGTCAAGGAAAACCGCATCGACATCCACGGGTTCTTTAATGCCGTTGGCGAAGTCCCGGTCGATGAATCGACGCTCCTCAAGCGGCAAAAGCTTTTTGGCTATACGCGCGAGGATCTGGATTTGATTTTAAACGCGATGGCCTCGGACGGAAAGGAACCGGTCGGTTCGATGGGGTCGGATCAGCCGCTCGCCGTCCTTTCCGAAAATCCGCAGCTTCTTTACTGGTATTTTAAGCAGCTGTTTGCGCAGGTGACGAACCCGCCTATCGATCCGATTCGCGAAGAGCTCGTGATGAGCCTTATGACGTTCCTCGGCATTCACGACAACGTTCTTGCGGAAGAACCTTCCCAGGCGCGGCTCGTGAAGTTCCGCTACCCGGTCCTTTCGAACGAGGATTTGGGACGTCTCCGTTCGCTTCACGAAGAGGATTTTAAATGTGTGACGGTGCAGATGGGATTCCCCGTTCTGTCTGATGCGCTTTCGGCCGGAAAGCTTTTGGAAAACGCCCTGGACGCGCTTTGCAAAAAGGTCGAGTCGGAAGTGCGCTCCGGAAACAAGATTATCATTTTGAGCGACAAGGATCTTCCGGACGAGATTGCGCCTATCCCTGCAATCCTTGCCGTGTCGGCCGTAAACCAGCATCTTTCAAAGGCGGACATCCGCACGAGCTGCGGACTTGTCCTCGAAACGGGCGAGGCCCGCGAGGTGATGCACATTGCAAGCCTTCTCGGGTTCGGTGCGACGGCCGTCAATCCGTATCTCGCGTTTGAGTCGATTGCGGAGCTGAGCCGTACCCGTCGGCTTTCAAAGCAGGTCGGGGTGACGGAAGCGATAGAACATTACATCGACGCGATGAACAAGGGCCTTAAAAAGGTGATGAGCCGTATGGGAATTTCGACGCTCCGCAGCTATCGCAATGCGCAAGTGTTCGAGATTGTGGGCCTTTCGAAGGATGTCGTCGAAAAGTACTTTACGGGAACGGCGAGCCGCGTGGGCGGTATCGGCATCGAGGAAATTGCGAAGGAAGCCCTGATGCGCTGGCGCGCTGCCATCGAAAGCAAGAGCCCGATTCTTCCTTCGGGCGGCGAGTATCGCTACAGGAAGGACGGCGAGCGTCATCTGTGGACGCCCGAAGCCATTGCGGATTTGCAGGTGGCCGTCCGTACGGGAAACAAAAAGCGCTATGATTCCTATGCGGAGCGCATCAACAACCAGACGGAACACCAAAGCACGCTGCGCGGTCTTTTCGCCTTTAGACCCACGGTGGCGGTGCCGCTCGACGAGGTGGAGCCCGCTTCCGAAATCATGAAGCGCTTTGTGACGGGCGCCATGAGTTACGGTGCGATTTCGAACGAGGCGCACGAGGCAATTGCGATTGCGATGAACCGTATTGGCGCAAAGAGCAACAGCGGCGAGGGCGGCGAAGATCCCGAGCGTTACATTCCGCTTCCGAACGGGGACTCCCTTTCGAGCGCAACAAAGCAGGTCGCTAGCGGACGGTTCGGTGTGACGGACGAATATCTGGTGAACGCAAAGGAAATCCAGATTAAGATTGCGCAGGGAGCGAAGCCGGGCGAAGGCGGACAGCTTCCAGGCCACAAGGTGAGCGAAGCGATTGCAAAAGTGCGCCATTCGACTCCGGGCGTGACGCTCATAAGCCCTCCGCCGCATCACGACATTTATTCCATCGAGGATATTGCCCAGCTGATTTTTGACCTGCGGAACGCGAACGACAGGGCCCGCATTTCGGTGAAGCTCGTGTCGGAAGTGGGCGTCGGAACGGTCGCTGCTGGCGTCGCCAAGGCTCGGGCCGATATGATTTTGATTTCGGGCTATGACGGCGGAACCGGAGCCTCTCCGCTTTCGTCGGTGAAGCACGTGGGCGTCCCCTGGGAACTCGGACTTTCCGAGACGCAGACGACGCTCGTGCTGAACAAGCTTCGGAGCCGCGTCCGTCTGCAGGTCGATGGTCAGATGAAGACGGGTCGCGACGTGGTCATTGGAGCGCTTCTCGGCGCCGAGGAATTCGGGTTTGCCACTTCGATTCTCGTCGTTCTCGGATGCGTGATGATGCGCCACTGCCATTCGAATACATGCCCCGTGGGCGTTGCGACGCAAGACCCGGAACTGCGGAAGCGCTTTAAAGGCGCACCGGAGCACATCATCCAGTATCTGACCTTTGTCGCCGAGGAAGTCCGCGGCTATATGGCGCAGCTCGGATTTCGCAAGTTCGACGAGATGATCGGTCGGAGCGACCTGCTCGAAATGAACCGCGCCATCGACTTCTGGAAGGCAAAGGGGCTCGACTACTCGGGCATCCTCTACCGCGCCTCGGAAAACTCCGCGGACGTCCGCTGCACCATGCACCAGCAAACGGGCCTCGATGGTGCCTTGGACTACGAACTTCTGAAAAAGGTCGGAGCGTCCATCGAAACGAAGAAACCTGTGGTGCTTGAACTTCCCGTCCGCAACACGAACCGCACGCTCGGAACGATCATTTCGAGCCGCATCGCGGCAAAGCATGGTTACGCGGGGCTTCCCGACGACACGATTACGCTCCGACTTAAAGGGTCCGCGGGCCAGAGCCTCGGAGCATTCGGCGCGCACGGTCTCACCATCGAACTCGAAGGCGAAGCGAACGACTACGTGGGCAAGGGACTTTCGGGAGCAAAAATCATCGTGCGCCCTGCAAAGGAAAGCACCTTCAAACCCGAAGAAAACGTCATCGGCGGAAACGTCATTCTGTACGGGGCGACGTCGGGCGAAGTTTACCTGAACGGTCGGGTCGGCGAGCGTTTTGCCATTCGGAACAGCGGCGCGCTTGCGGTCGTCGAAGGGGTCGGTGACCATGCGTGCGAATATATGACCGGAGGACGGGTCGTTGTGCTGGGACCGACCGGTATCAACTTCGGCGCGGGCATGAGCGGCGGAATCGCCTACGTGTATGACGAGGATGGACGCTTTGACAGCCTTTGCAATACCGAGATGATTGACCTCGATCCGCTTGACGAATCCGACGAAAAGGAACTCAAACATCTGATAGAAAACCATGCGAAGTACACGGACAGTCCCAAGGCGAAAAGAATTCTTTCGAACTGGGACCGCGAACGGGAACTTTTTGTCAAGGTTTTCCCGATGGAATACCGCTGCGCGTTGAACAACATGAAAACCCGGAATCGCGGATAAAAGGAGACTTGAAATGACCCAGAATAAACCTTTCCTGACCATTCCCAGAAAGAACGCCGACGAGCGTCCCGTAGAGGAACGCATCCGCGATTACCGTCCGACCGCTGTTGAAATGACGCGCGAACAGGTGCAGGAACAGGCTCTCCGCTGCATGAACTGCGGAGTTCCTTTCTGCCACGCCTACGGATGCCCGCTCGCAAACGTCATCCCCGAAATCAACCATGCGGTGAGTCTTGGCGAGTGGCACGAGGCTCTCGACCTGCTTCTCGACACGAGCCCGTTTCCCGAGTTTACCGGCATCGTCTGCCCGGCCCTTTGCGAAGGCTCTTGCGTAAACGGCCAGGACGGCGAAGCGGTCACCAACCGCGAAATCGAGCATCGCGTCATCGAAACGGGCTACGAAAACGGCTGGGTGCTTCCGAACGTTCCGCCTGTTCGCACAAACAGGCGCGTCGCGGTCATCGGATCGGGGCCCTCGGGCCTTTCCTGTGCCGAATATCTGAACCGCGCCGGCGTAAACGTGACGGTTTACGAATCGGCCGCGCACGCGGGCGGACTCATGCGCTACGGAATCCCCGACTTCCGCCTCGCGAAAACGGTCGTGGAACGTCGCATCGCCCTGATGGAAAAAGAAGGCATCCGCTTTGAAACGAACGTGAATATCGGCACGGACATTTCTCCGGAGTTTCTCTTGCGGAATAGCGACGCTATCGTCCTCTGCTGCGGATCCCGCACCCCGCGCGACCTCAAGGTTCCGGGCCGGGAACTTTCGGGCATCCACTTTGCCGTGGACTATTTGACCCAGCAAAACCGCATTAACGGCGGCGAGACGTTCGAATTCGACGAAACGAAAAACGCAAAGAACAAGCATGTGGTGGTCATCGGCGGCGGCGACACCGGCGCAAACTGCATCGGCACCGCAATCCGCCAGGGCGCTCTCGACGTCACGCAAATCGAAATCATGCCGAACGCGCCCAAGACCCGCGCTCCGAACAACCCGTGGCCGGAATGGCCTCGCATCTTCAAGGAATCCGCCGCGCACAAGGAAGGCTGCAAGCGCATGTGGAACATCAACACGCTCGAAGCGATTGGCGAAAGCGGAAAGGTCAAGGCTCTCCGCTGCACGGAAATCGAATGGAAGCGCGGCGAGGACGGCCGGATGTTCAACGTCCCGAAGGAATGCGGCGAATTTATTCTGCAGGCAGACCTCGTACTTCTCGCCATGGGATTCACCGGGCACGCCATTCCGAAGATTGTCGAGGCTTTCCACCTCAAAACGGACGACCGCGGGCGCATTTTCCGCGATGCGACCGGCATGACGTCCGCAAAAGGAGTGTATATTGCAGGAGACGCGGCAACGGGACAGTCCCTTGTCGTGCGCGCCATCGCGGACGGCAAGCGCGTGGCAAACGGAGTTCTGGGCGCCCTTTGAAATGTGAGGATAAATGGCTACGAATGACGAACAGAAGATAAAGGAACTGGAATTACTTTATCGGGTAAGCCAGATTCTGGACGAGAACATGGACATGCGCAATGTCCTTCGCCCGGTGATGGACACGCTCGGCGAGTACATGGGATTCAAACACGCGACGGTGACGCTCTACAACCGCCAGACGGGAGAAATCTCGATTGAACTCGCCACGGGACTTTCTCCCATGCAGACCAAAAAGGGTCGCTACAAGGTGGGGGAGGGCATCACGGGAAAGGTCGTGGAATCGGGAAAGCCCATCGTCGTTCCGGACGTCACCAAGGATCCGAACTTTCTTGACAGGACGGGCCGCGGAAAAGTTTCCGGCAAGGCCTTCATCTGCGTTCCTATTATCATCGAAAAGGAAGTCGTCGGGGCACTGAGCGTCGATGAGTTCAACTCGTCCAAGGATCAGCTCAACGAAGACCTTCGGCTGCTTGAAATCATCGCGATGATGATAGCCTCCGCCGTAAAGCTTCGCCGTCAGGCCGAAGAGGAAACCGAAATCCTCCTCGCCGAAAACGAGCGTCTTCGCACCGAACTGAAGGATCGCTTCCGCCCGTCGAACATCATCGGAAACTCTCGCGAAATGCAGGTCGTCTTCGATCAGATTTCAAAGGTGGCAAAGAGCCCTTCGACGGTTCTCATCCTCGGCGAAACGGGGACGGGCAAGGAGCTTGTCGCCCAGGCCATCCACTACAATTCCGACCGCGTCAACGGCCCGTTTGTGCGCGTCCACTGTGCGGCGCTTCCCGAAAACATCATCGAAAGCGAACTTTTTGGCCACGAAAAGGGCGCCTTTACCGGAGCCGTTTCCGAACACAAGGGACGCTTTGAAATGGCGGACGGCGGCACCATCTTCCTTGACGAAATCGGAGAGATTTCCCCGACGCTCCAGGTAAAGCTCCTCCGCGTTCTGCAGGAACACGAATTCGAGCGGGTCGGCGGAAACAAGACGATACACGTAAACATCCGCGTTATCGCCGCCACCAACAAGAACCTTCTCCAGATGGTTCACGAAGGAAAGTTCCGCGAAGACCTTTACTACCGGCTGCACATTTTCCCCATCTACGTTCCGCCTCTCCGCAAACGGAAAAGCGACATAGTGCTTCTCGCGGATTACTTTTTGGAGCGTTACAGCAAAATGCTCGGCAAGGACGTCCGGAGGCTTTCCACCGGAACAATCGACATGCTGATGAGTTATCACTGGGCGGGGAACGTCCGCGAACTTGAAAATTGCATCGAGCGGGCCGTTCTCGTCGCCGAAGGAAACGTCATCTATCCGCACCATTTGCCGCCGACGCTCCAGACCGCCGAATCGACCGGTGCACCGGTCCGCGGCGACCTCAAGAGCATGGTCGAAACCTACGAACGCGATATCATCTGCGACGCTCTCAAAAGCGCCAAGGGAAAGGTCGCGCCCGCAGCCCGTGCGCTTGCCACCACGCAGCGAATTCTCGGCTACAAAATCAAGATGCTCGGCATCAACCCGAAGCGTTTCGTCTAGCGGTTCTTCGCCGCTTTTAAGCCCATAAAAAAGGAGGTTCGCCCTTTGCGAACCTCCCGCTCCCCTCAATTTTTTTTGGTCACCTCCAAAAATTCAATTTTCAATTTTTTTTGACCAAAGCGGTTTTTAGAGGCTCCCTTTCAATATACATCATGGTTTTGACAAATTTTGTCAAAACGAGATGCGGGTGACGATTCCGTCCTCGGCGCTGTTTCCGGCGGAAAGGCTCATCCGCGCGAGCTTCGCCGCATAGGAATATTTTTTGGGGAACGCCTTCCGGAGAATTTCCGCTCCCGTCGCCCGAATATATCCGGCCTTGATTTTTCCGCCGTTTCCGAAGAGCCTTCCACGGACGCTTTCGATGGAGATGCCGATGGCGTTCGAATCGTGCGGGTTGTAGGGCTCCGCTTGCACCGAGACTTTGAGGCTCGCGTAGAATTGCGCCTTCTTGTTGCGCACAAGGGAGGTTCCTTCCAAAATGTCCTTTCCGATGGCGTCGTTCAGGGTGTTTTGTAAAAGGTCCGAGTCGGGATCCCAGCCATGATGGTTTGCTCCGACGGTTCCGATTGTAAAATCGCCATGACCGAGCGTTTTGAAGTAGCGTACGAACATCTCTTCGGACGTTTCCTTTCCGGGGGCCGGCGAAAGTGCCTCATAGGCCGCGGCAAAGAGAATCTGCGCCGCATCGTCTTCCTTCGGGTATTTGACTCCGGTGCGATACATCTTTTCGAATCCGTCCGTGTACGAGAACCTTCCGTGCAGCCAGGCGAAAAGCGCAAGCGGTGCGATGGGCCGCACAATGTAGAGCGTGAGCGGCAGAAACTGGCAAAAAACCTTTGCGCGGCGGTTCAAAAGTTCGGCGACGAGAAAACCGTCGTTCTGTTCCACGGCGAGAAGGACCGCGCCGATGTGCGTCAGATAGGCAAAAAGGTTTGCATTGTCCATGCTGACCGTTTCCGTGTAAAGGACGCGGATGTCCGCTTGGAGTTCCAAAGGCAGATACTCGAACCGGGTCGGTGAAAAGTATTGGCTGCTTTCCATTTCCAGGTATTCGGAAAGTTCCGGATTTTCGACCTTTCCCGCAAAGTCCAGCGTTCCCGTGGCGCTTTGGGAAAAAGCGTAAAAATGCTCTTCGCCTTGCGTGCGAATGCCAATCAGAATGTTTTCCATGTTGTCTCCTTTGGCGTATGGGCGCCATTATCAGGTTACAACATAAAGATACTTTGCCGTTTTGACAAATTTTGTCAAAACACGGGGCAGCCTAAAAAATTTTTGAAAAGCTTCGAAATTTGAGGAATTTTAAGGAAAAATGCTAAAGGTCACCTCTAAAAATTCATTTTCAAAAATTTGGTTGCGACACTTTGCGCTGGTTCCTCCCGCCCTGCCATCGCTTGGTCTCACTCAAATTTTCTTTACCAAAGCAATTTTTAGAGGT
>CAVBPX010000007.1:0-54865 GCA_963597395.1 Eggerthellaceae bacterium
TAAGGGAACCTCTAAAAATTGCTTTGGTAAAGAAAATTTGAGTGAGACCAAGCGACGGCAGGAATGAATAGTGGTGAATACTGGATGTATTCGGCACTTTGAATGACGAACCAGCGCGAAGTGTCGCTACCAAATTTTTGAAAATTGAATTTTTAGAGGTGACCGTAAGGGAATTTCACGTGTCAAAGTTTCTATTTTGGAAACATGAGGATTTTGAAGTTTGCCATTTTCTTCGCAGCGCTTTGCGAAACCGTCCTTGCGGACGTCAAAAGCCCGGAAGCAACCGCCCGAAGCGTCCAAAAGTCGGATTTTCTCGCCAAGGCCATGAAATCCGAAAAATCGACCGAGTCGTGGACCTACATGTTCGTTTTCGACAACGGCACCAAGGCCTTCATCAACTACGCAACGCTCAACATTCCCACGTCCGGCAAAAAAATCGGATGCGACATTTCTTTTCAGAACTTCAAGGGCAAGCATCAAAACGTAGGCCGCCAATACCCGCTCGAGCGCTACACGGAAGACGCCTCGAAAGCCCGAATTTCCATTAAGGACGAATACATGATGGAAGGAATGCCCGGGAAGGGCCACCGCGTCCTTTTTTCCGCGAACAAGAACGGGAAGTTTCTGCTCGACGTGACGTTTAAAAGCGCCTCCGCGGCAAAGGTTCCCGGAAACGGCAAATGGAAAATTTCCGGAAACGACTACGGCGAAGTGGTGCTGATACCCTACGGAAGAGTCTCGGGAAAAATCGCCTACAACGAGGATACGCTCGAAGTCAAGGGATACGGATACCTCGAACATACCTGGCAGGACGGAAACGCGACGGACATCGCCAAGCGGGCCTTCAACCTGAGCGAAGCGACCCGCGGAGCCTATGCCGGGCGCATCGGAATTTCCACGGACGGAGAACCTTTCGGATACGTTCTGCACAAAACTTCCGAAGGAACGGCCGTTCTTCTGCCCGAAAAAATTCTGGAAGGCGAAAAAAAATATAGCGGGTCCGAATTCCCCAAATCCGCATTCCGCATCGTCTGGAAAAATTCCGCGGATACGCTTCTTATTGACATGTCAAAGCCCAGACAGAAATTTTCCATGCTCGAAAACTTTGACGGATGGTTTGCCAAAAAGGCCACAAAACTTATGCTCGGCGGCGAAATTTTCTTTTGGCGCGGGCGTTCCAAAAGCGCCGACGGACTCGTTTTCGACTGGAGCCTTACAGGATTTTAAGATGACAAAGTTTCGGCCCTGCATCGACATTCACCAAGGAAAGGTCAAACAGATTGTCGGCGGAACGCTCTCCGATGCGGAAACGCCCCTGACGCACTTCACAAGCGAAAAGTCCCCGGCCTACTACGCGAGCCTCTACAAACGCGATGGTTTAAAAGGCGGACACGTCATTATGCTCGGGAAGGGCAATGCGGATGCGGCCAAGGAGGCTCTTTCCGCCTACCCGGGAGGCCTTCAAATCGGCGGAGGCATCAACCCGGAAAACGCCGCGGAGTTTTTGACGGCCGGTGCGAGCCACGTCATCGTCACAAGCTGGATTTTTGACGGTGCAAGGCTCGACATGGAAAGGGTCCGAGCGCTCTCTCACGCGGTCGGAAAGGAGAGGCTTGTCCTCGACCTCAGCTGTCGCCGGACGGAAAACGGCTGGAACGTCGCCACGAACCGTTGGCAGACCGTCACAAGTTCCGAAGTTTCCAAAGAGCTTCTCGAAACGCTCGCCGCCTTTTGCGACGAATTTCTCGTCCACGCGGCGGATGTCGAAGGCCTCGAACGCGGAATGGACGAAGCTCTCGTCCGGTTTCTCGCCCAAAACAGTCCGGTCACCGTCACCTACGCCGGAGGCGCAAAAAACATCGAGGACCTCGCCCGGTGCGAAAAAATTTCGGAAGGAAAGGTCGATCTGACGATAGGCAGCTCGCTTGACATTTTCGGCGGAAAGGGAACGCGCTACGAGGATTGCGTCCGCTTCAACAACGGCGAAAGATAAAGCGCCGCGGCACGGTTTCCCGTTTATATATATATTATACCCAAATGTCCAACAAGAATTTTACACGATTCGACTCCCGGCCCGCCATCTTTGGGCGCGAAGTCTCCAGCGCGTTCCGGAACTTTTTCTCGTTTCGGCACCAGCCTCCGGGAAACCTGCGCACGTGCATGATTCCGCCGGTCGTCTTCTGGGAAGTCATCCGCAATCTTTTTTCGCTTCTCCGGTTGCGCTCCTTTCTCAAAAAATCCCGCAAAAACCGCTCCGAAAACGACATTCGGGTCGCCTTTTACTCCGACAATCTCGACGAGGTCAACGGCATCGCAAACAACCTGCGGCACGTCGTTTCCTTTATGCGGAGCCACGGCTACAAGGCGGCGCTCGCCGGAAACGCATTCAACACGCGCCCTTGCGGAGTCGTCGAAAACGGCTACGTCATTCTTCTCCCGCGCATTTTCAGCATGGAGCAGCTCGGATATTCGAACAGCGAGCTTGCCATTCCGCACATTGCACCGGCACTTCGCCTCATCCGCCGCTACCCGGTCGATTTGATTGAACTCGAAACGCCGAGTCCCGGAGCGTGGGCCGTCGCCATTTGCGCAAAGGTCGCGGGCATCAAGGTTCTGAGCCATTACCGGACAGACGTTCCCACCTACACAAAGACGCTCGTCAAGGCCAAATGGATGCACCGCTACGTCCTCGGCCTCATGCAAATTTTTTATCACTTCACGCGCCCGGTCGTAAGCCCGTGCAAGGATTACAAAAAAATTCTCGTCCGGGACATCAAGGTTCCCGAAAAGGACATTGAAATTCTCCGCCGCGGAATTCCGCTCGAAAGCTACAGCCCGGAGTTTCGCGGAAAAGGCACGTGGGAAAAATTTTCCGACCAAAAGGACAAAGTCCGATTTGTCTATGTCGGACGCATTTCCAAGGAAAAGAACCTGCCGCTTTTAAAAACGATATGGATGGAATTTCGAAAGTCAAGTCCGGACGCGGAACTGATGTTTGTCGGCGACGGCTGGTATCTCGACGAGCTGAAAAAGGATTTTGAAAGCGCTCCGGAAGTCCATTTTTCGGGCGTCCAGGGCGGAGAAGTTCTCGCGGGTCTCTATGCGGACGCCGATTTTCTTCTTTTCCCGAGCACGACGGATACGTTCGGAAACGTCGTCGTGGAAGCTCTCGCCTCGGGGACTCCGGCCATCGTCAGCGATAAAGGCGGGCCTCAGGACATCATTTTCGGCAAGGACTGCGGATACGTTCTCCCGAGCGAAAGTCCAAAGCTCTGGGAAGAACAACTCGCCAAATGCGTCGAAACAAAAAAGGATTCCGCGGCATACGAAAAGCTCCGCGAAAATGCCTACGGACGCAGCAAGGACTACACGCTCAAAGAAGCCGTCAAGGCCCAGTGGGAATTCTACAAAAAGGTCTATCACGATTCCTACGGCGGCAAATAAGGCTCTTTGCGAGTGGTTTACCGAACATCGCGAGGAACTTCCCTGGCGTTTAAATAATTTATTTGCAAAGCGGGACCCCTATGCGGTCTGGATCAGCGAAACGATGCTTCAGCAGACGCAAGTTTCCGCGGTCCGCAAGGTCTTCGAAAACTGGATGCGGGATTTTCCCTCCGTTCAGGTTCTCGCAAAAGCTTCCGAGGATTCCGTCCTTTTTCACTGGCAGGGTCTCGGCTACTACAGCCGAGCCAAAAACATTTACCGGGCAGCCAAGCGAATCGTCGAATTCGGCGGCAAATTTCCCTCAACAAGAAAGGAGCTCGAATCGCTTCCCGGAATCGGAGCCTACACGGCGGGCGCCATTCTCAGCCTGGCATTTCACCAAAACGAGGCGATTCTCGACGGGAACCTCATCCGCATTTTTTCAAGGCTCGAAATGTGGAACTTTTTACCGACCGACGGAAAGTCCGAAAAGAAGCGTTACTGGGATGCGGCGCGGAACTGGGCAAACATCGGCAAAGCCTTTCTCACGAACGAAGCCCTGATGGAACTCGGACGAACCGTTTGCAAAAAGGCGAAACCCGAATGTTCAAAATGCCCGCTTCAAAAAATTTGCAAAGCCTTTCGCGAAAAGCGCCAGACGGAATTTCCGCCGACAAAAAAAGTTCGCTACACGACGTGGACGGGCTATGCGCTGGCCGTTTTCGACTCTTGCGGAAACGTTCTTTTGAGTTCCTCCCCGGACTCACCCTTTCTCAAAAACCATCTGTCCTTTCCGCTGTTCGAAAGCGCGGACACGTCCAAAAAAGCGTTCCCGGCCGCAGCCGAAACAATCGTTCCCTTTGAGAACGTCGAGCGGTTTCGCTTTACGGGAACTTTCGAACATTCCATCACAAGGTACAAAATCACGTGCCGCGTCCTGTGCGTCCAGGTCAAAAACCAAAAGGGCATTCGGGGCGAGTGGATTCCGGAGAGAGAACTTTCAAGGCGGCTCGTTTCAAGCCTTGCGCGGAAAATCCTAGTTTTAACGCATGATTTCCGAACTTGCAAATAAATTCATGTCCGCGGAGGAAGCGGCGGAACTGATTCAGAACGGAGAAGTTCTGGGCGTTTCGGGCTTTACGCTCGCCGGGTATCCGAAAGAGGTGCCGATGGCACTTGCCGCCCGCGCAAAGAGGCTTCACGCCGAAGGAAAGCCTTTTCGCGTAACGCTCTTTTCGGGAGCCTCGACGGGCGATGAATGCGACGGGGCGCTTTCACGGGCAAACGCCATTTCGCTTCGGGCGCCGTATCAGTCGAACAAGGACTTGCGGGAATCCATCAACCGCGGAGACGTCACCTATATCGATGCGCATCTCGGCACCATGGGAAGGCTCGTCCGGAACGGTTTTCTTCCGAGACCCACAACGGCCGTAGTCGAAGCGACAAATGTCACCGCCGACGGAAAAATCTTTCTTTCCTCCTCGTGCGGAAATTCCGTGGAATTTTTGGAAGCGGCCGAAAAAATCATCGTCGAATGGAACGCGTTTTACGGAGATTCCCTTTGCGGAATTCACGACACCTATCTGCCCGAACTTCCGCCCTACACGCATCCGATTCCCGTCACTCACGTCCTTGACCGCGAAGGGAAAAGCTTTGTACAGGTTTCCCCGCAAAAAATTGCGGCCATCGTCAAAACGAACCGTCCCGATTCCATCCGGCCCTTTACGGAACCCGACGAAGTTTCAAAGACCATCGCGGGCCAAATTCTCGAATTTCTCGCACACGAAAGGAAAAAGGGCCGCATTCCGAAAGGTCTCCCCTACCAGAGCGGCGTCGGAAACGTCGCAAACGCGGTTCTCGCGGCCATGGCCGAAAACCCGAAGCAGGAACCCGTCAGCCTTTTTACCGAGGTCATCCAGGAAGCGGTCTTCGAGCTTATCAAAAAGGACAAGCTCATCGGGGCGAGCGGCACCGCTCTCACGTGTTCTCCCGACGCCTGGGAATTTTTCAGGGAAAACGCCGCAGAACTCCGCTCCAAGTTCATTCTCCGCGCCCAGGAGGTTTCAAACCACCCCGAAGTCATCCGGAGGCTCGGCGTCATCTCGATGAATACGGCTCTCGAGTGCGACCTCTACGGCAACGTAAACTCTTCGCACGTATGCGGATCCTCCATCATGAACGGCATCGGCGGGTCCGCGGACTTTTCGAGAAACTGCCTTCTCGGGTTCTTTATGACGCCTTCGACGGCCAAGGGCGGAAAAATCAGCGCCATCGTCCCCTATGTGACGCATATCGACCATACGGACCACGAAACGAACATTTTTGTAACGGAACAGGGGCTTGCGGACCTCCGCGGACTCGATCCGGTGACCCGCGCGCATGAAATAATCAACAAATGCGCCCACCCGGACTATCGCTTTTTATTGAATGATTATATAGATTATAGTCTGAAGACTTCGAAAGGAAGGCATATTCCGATAGCTCTTGACCGGGCGTTCAATATGCATCTGAAATTTCTTTCGACAGGAACCATGAAGGATTAGCAAAGGCCTTTGAAATTCTATTTTGCACGGTGCAAACTGGTTTTTTAAAGGAATTACGAAATGGCAATTAGACAGGAATTACTGGACCAACTCGAAGAACGTCGCAAGTTCGCCCTCTCCTCCGGCGCAGGTCCGGAGAAGCTCGAAGCCCGCCACGCAAAGGGGCTTCTCTCGGCACGGGAACGCGTCGAGGAACTCGTCGATGCGGGGTCGTTCCAGGAGTCGGGGATGCACGTCGATCACGACGTCCGCGGTTTCGGTTTTGAAAAGAGACATCTCGCGGGCGACGGTGTCATTACGGGTATCGGCAACGTCGAAGGTCGCCCGGTGACGGTCATCTCGCAGGATTTTATGGTGAGCGGAGGCTCGCTCGGAAGCCGTCACGCCCAGAAGATGTCCGAGGCGATGCAGCGCGCGATAGAGCTCGGAACGCCCATCATCAGCGTAAACGATTCGGGCGGAGCGCGCATCCAGGAAGGCGTCAAGAGCCTTGCCGGCTACGGAAAGGTGTTCCGGGCAAACGTTCTTGCATCGGGAGTCGTTCCCCAGATTGCGGTCATTGCAGGCCCGTGCGCCGGAGGAGCTTCCTACAGCCCCGCGCTGATGGACTTCTGCATCCAGCTGAAGAACAATTCGAACATGTTCATTTGCGGTCCGCAGGTGATCAAGGCCTCGACCGGCGAAGAAGCCCCGCTCGACAGGTTCGCAACGGCAAACGCCCATGCGACGGTCTCCGGCAACATTCACTTTGTCGCCGATGACGACAAGCACGCGGCGCAGATTGTGAAGAAGCTCCTGAGCTTCCTCCCGTCGAACAACATGGAGCCTCCCCCGCACAGGCTCACCGACATTACGCTCGAAGAGGACTTCGGGATGAACGAAATCATTCCCGAGGACGCCAACCATCCGCTCGATGTGTACAAAGTAATCGAAAGGCTCGTCGATCCGGGCGAATGGCTCGAAGTCAAGTGCGACTTTGCCAAGAACCTCGTCGTCGGATTTGCGCGCATCAACGGTCTCGTCGTCGGAATCGTCGCAAACCAGCCCAAGTTCAAGGCCGGATGTCTCGACATCGACTCTTCGGACAAGGGTGCGGAATTCGTGATGTTCTGCGATGCGTTCAACATTCCCATCGTGACGCTCACCGACGTCCCGGGCTTTATGCCGGGTCTCGCCCAGGAACGCGGAGGCATCATCCGCCACGGAGCCAAAATGCTCTACGCCTATGCGAGCTGCACGGTTCCGCTAGTCACGGTCATTATGCGCAAGGCCTACGGAGGCGCCTACATCGCCATGGCGTCCAAGGATCTCGGCGGAGACGTCGTCTATGCCTGGCCCACCGCGGAAATCGCCGTGATGGGTGCCGAAGGCGCCGCAAAGATTATCTACAAGAAAGAGCTTGAAAACGCGTCCGACAAGAACGCCCTCTACAAGCAGCTCGTCGAGGATTACCGCGAAAAGTTCTCGAAGCCCTACCAGGCCGCGGAATCGGGCATCATCACCGATGTCATCAACCCCGCCGAGACGCGCTCCAAAATTTCCCTCGCCCTGAGAACCCTTCTCTCGAAGCGAGTCAAACGTCCTAACAAAAAACATGGATTAAGCCCGCTATGACAACGACAGTACAATTAGACAGCGCACAGGCGCTCGATACCGCAGCCGCGGAAGTCCAGTCCGAAGCCGTGCACACGGAAGTGGCCCAGGTTTCCGCCGGTCCCTATTCCGTTCCGGCCCGCTTTCAGGAACAGCTTGCGAATCTTCCGGATTCGATTAGCGCGCCGATAGCGAAGCAACTCGAGCTGATGCCCGATTCCACGGTTTTTTCCATCTACGAATCCGGGCACAAGGTGACGGTTCTCTACAAGACGAACGCGCAGTCCCGCGAAGCGAACGCCCGGCAGGACAGCATCGCGAGCGCCGCGGGAAACCAGCACATCCCAATCGCCAAGGCAAAGCTCGGGTCGGAATACATCACCGAACAGGGCACCACCGAAAAGTTCACCTTGGGAAAGCTTGTGGAGTTCCAGGCGACGGGTCTCATCATCGTGATGATCGTCATCATCGGACTTTGCCTTCTTTCCTATTTGATGAACTACATCGTGAACAAGCTCATCCTTCCGCACGTTTCAAAGCCGAAAGCGGAAGAGGCCCCGAGCGTTCCGGCATCCCCCGCTCCCGCACCGGTTTCCAAGGCGCACTGTACGCTCGACCCGAATGCGCCGAGCGTACATCCCGGATTTACCAACAAGCAGCTCCAGGCGTTTCTCGGCATCGCGGCGGTTTCCGCTCTCGACATTCACCCGGGACTTACCAACGAGCAGCTCGCGGTTATCTTTGCCGTAGCCGCAGCCGAAGTACTCGGCGGACCGTGCCGCGTCATCAAGTTCAAACCTCAAAATGCGACGGAGTGGGCATGGACCACCCAGGGTCGCGCAGAATTAAACTCCAACGGGCTTTAAGCCAAAGCAGGACTAATACAATGAAAAAGACCATCCGCATCAGTTTCGAAGGCAAGAGCTACGACGTCGAAGTCGAAGTTCTCGACAACAACCAGGCAGCGCAGGTCGCAGCCCCCGTTTCGGTGGCGCCGGCAGCCGTTGCCGCTCCGGTCGTTTCTCAGGCTCCCGCTCCTGTCCAGGCTACAGCCCCCGCGGGCGGAACGCCCGTTCCGAGCCCAATGATGGGAATTGTTTTTAAGCTCAAGGTCAAGGTCGGCGATACGGTCAAGATGAACCAGGAAGTCGCCGTTCTCGAAGCCATGAAAATGGAAAACTCAATCGTTTGCCCCTGCGACGGAACCGTTGCGTCCATCGCGGTCAAGGAACAGGAATCCGTCTCGGAAGGACAGGTCCTGATGACTATCGCCTAAAGGAAAATTCCCTATGAACGGTATCTTAAACTCCGTCACAGAAATGTTCGTTTCGGGAACCGGTTTTTCGGCGGTTTCCGGATCCATGATCATTATGTGGCTTGTCAGCTTTGTGCTGATGTACCTCGCCATCGTCAAAAAGTACGAGCCGCTGCTCCTTCTTCCGATCGCTCTCGGAGCGCTCGCCGTCAATATTCCGTCCCGCGGATTTTACGAAGGCGGTTGGAGCATCGAGGGAATGTTCACGCCGACGGCCGGGCTGTATTACTACATCAGCCAGGGCATTCACCTTGAACTGTTCCCGCCCATCATCTTCCTCGGCGTCGGAGCCATGACGGACTTCGGACCGCTGATTGCGAACCCGCGGACCCTTCTCCTCGGCGGCGGTGCGCAGTTCGGCGTGTTCGTGACGCTGTTTTGCGCTGTGGCGTTCGGCGGGTTTACGCTCGGCGAAGCGGCTTCCATCGGCATCATCGGCGGCGCGGACGGTCCGACGTCCATCTTTACGGCGAACAAGCTCGCTCCGCACCTGATTGGACCTATCGCCGTTGCGGCCTACACCTACATGGCCCTAGTCCCGCTGATTCAGCCGCCCATTATGCGGTGGATGACGACTCCCAAGGAGCGCGTCATTCGGATGAAGAGCCTTCGCAAGGTGGGCAAGCTGGAACGTATTGCGTTTGCCGTCATGGTGATGATTATTTGTGTGCTGGTCGTTCCCGACGCTTCCGCGCTTATCATTATGCTTATGCTCGGAAACATTTTCAAGGAAGCCGGCGTGGTCGATCGCCTCGTCAAGACGTCCCAGAACGAACTGATGAACATCATCACCATCTTCCTCGGAACATCCGTCGGACTCACCATGTCCGCCGACATTTTCCTGCAGCCGAAGACCTTGCTCATCATCGCCATGGGAGTCGTCGCGTTCGGATTCTCGACGTTCGGCGGTCTTCTGCTCGCAAAGATCATGAACAAGTGCACACCGAACAACCCGGTAAACCCGCTAATCGGATCCGCCGGCGTCTCGGCGGTGCCGATGGCCGCCCGTGTTTCACAGCTCGAAGGCGCGAAATACGATCCGCAGAACTTCCTCCTGATGCACGCCATGGGACCGAACGTCGCTGGCGTCATCGGAACGGCGATTGCCGCGGGCTACATGATTTCCCGCCTCGCCTAAAAAGTTCCTCTTTAACGAAAAAGAGCCCGCCCCGTTCGGGTTCTTTTTCGTTTTAAACGACCGGGCCGAAGCCGCAGCCGATAGAATTGCTAACTTTTGCCCGTTATGAACGAAGAAAACATCCAAAACAACGAAACCGAATCCGCCGAAAACAAACCGGTCAACCCCTTTTTAACACCTATTCACATCGTCGAACCGACGAACAAGCTCCCGGACTACACGTTTAACGACCTGCCCGCCGACCTCAAGACAACGCTCGAACGCCACGGCTGGACAGACCTGATGCCCGTCCAGCGCAAAACGATTCCCTACATGCTCTCCGCGCGCGACATGCTCGTACAGTCGAAAACAGGATCGGGAAAAACCGGAGCGTTCGTCATCCCGCTCATCCAGGTTATCGTCCGCGAGCACAAGTTTCCTCAGGCGCTGATTCTAGTCCCGACCCGCGAACTCGCCCAGCAGGTCGAATCCGAGATAGAAAAGATTGCCGAGGGAACGGGCATCAAGTCGGTCGCCATTTTCGGAGGCGTCAACTACGAGCCGCAGCTCCGCGCACTCCGCGAAGGCGTGCACATCATCGTCGCCACTCCGGGAAGGCTCCTCGACCACGCCCAGCGCGGAAACATCGATTTTCTTTCGATTCGCGACCTCGTGATGGACGAAGCGGACGAAATGCTCTCCATGGGATTTTACCCCGACATGCAGCGCATCCGCCGTTATCTTCCGCGCGAAATCACGTGCACCATGTTCAGCGCGACCATTCCGCAAACGGTCAAGAGCCTCGCCCGCGAGTTTCAAAAGAAGAACGCGGGATTTCTCTCGCTTTCCTACGACAAGGTCATTGCGAACAATCTCGAACACCGCTACTACATGTGCGACGTGATGGACAAGGACAAGATGACCATCAAGGTGCTCGAACTCGAAAATCCGGACAGTTGCATGATCTTTTGCAACATGAAGCGCGACGTGAGCTATCTCGAACAGGTCCTCTCCAACTACGGATTCAAGGTCGGGGCGCTCTCCGGCGACATTTCGCAAAAGCAACGCGAGGAAACCCTCGACGCGTTCCGCAAAAAACGCCTGAACATTCTGATTTGCACGGACGTCGCCGCCCGCGGAATCGACGTTACACACGTCACGCACGTCATCATCTACGACCATCCCGACGACCACGAAGTCTATGTGCACCGTAGCGGACGCACGGCCCGCGCGGGTCGGAGCGGCGTCGCCATTTCGCTCATCACGCCGGTCGAGGAGATTGAACTTCAAAAGACGGCCGTCGATTTCGGCATCCAGTTCATCAAGATGCCCGCCATCACCGAAGAGGAACTCGCCAACCGCATTCGCCAGCGCACCGCCGCGGAACTCGACCGCGAAAAGCGCGTCCTCGGCCAAATGAAAAAGGAACGTCTCCGCCGTTTCCTTCCGCTTGTCGATGAACTCACGACAAACCCCGAAGACAAGGAAGTTCTCGCCTATCTTCTCGACCAGTTCTACTGGAAGGAATACGAAAAGAAGGAAGCGGAACGCGGTACAGAAAAGGCATAACATGTCCAAGATTAAAATCAAGACCAAAAAGGAAATTGAACTGATCCGCTCCGCAGGAGCCCTCGCCGCCGAAACGCTCGTACGTGCGGGAGAAATGTGCAAGCCCGGGGTTTCCACGCTCGAAGTCGATGACTTTATCGGCGACTTTACCATCAAGCACGGCGGAGTTTCCGCATGCCTCGGCTACTACGGCTACCCGCGCTATGCGTGCATCAGCATCAACGAGGTCGTCTGCCACGGCATCCCGAGCAAGGACACCGTTCTAAAGGACGGCGACATCGTAAACATCGACATCACGACCATTCTCGCCGGATATCACGGAGACTGCTCCGCCATGTTCTGCGTCGGAAACGTAAGCAAGGAAGCCCGCGAACTCGTCGATACGGCAAAGCTCTGCCTCGAAGAGGGAATTCGCGCGGCGGAAATGCCCAAGGCAAGATTCTCCGACATCGGATGCGCCATCCAGCCCGTCGCGGACGAACACGGCTTTAGCGTCGTCGAAGACTATTGCGGCCACGGCATCGGACGTGGATTCCACGAAGAGCCGAACGTTCTCCACTACGCAAACCGCGAGTGCAACTCCATCATCGAAATCGGAAACGTCTTTACAATAGAACCGATGATCAACGCCGGAAAGCCCGGCACCCGCACGCTCGGGGACGGCTGGACCGCCGTCACGGTAGATGGAAAGCTCTCCGCGCAGTGGGAACACACGATGGTCAAAACAAAAGACGGCATCGACATTCTGACGCTTCCGAGGTAAACTTGCTCGAAAGCGCCCGGGATTCCGTCATCAAAAAGGTCCTCGAAGAGCATCCGATAATAAAAAGGCTCGGAACCCTTCACACGTTTTCTTTAAACACAAACGAACGGACCTGTTCCCTCGAAATAGGGCTCGTCGGCGAACCCTACCCCATCCGCTTTTCCGCAAACTACGAGATTTTAAAAACCGAGAGCGGCATCGACTTTCGCCTGTCCGAAATTCACTCCGAAAAGCTGTGGATCGAGGAGCTTCTCAAAATTTTCATCGGGGAAAAAGGCGGATTTTTAAGCATTCCCGTCCAGGGAATCGCGGCAAAACTCCTGCAAATGTTCCTCTAAACGCCAAAATTTCCGCATAAATTGCGGAAAGGGTCGCCCGTATGCGCTTTCGTTCGGCCAAAAGCCTTGAGAACGACCCGATTTTTTTCTATCTTGCACCGCAGTTTATCCATCTTTCCACGGAAAAATTATGACAGACATCCACAAACATCGAAACATCGGTATCTCCGCCCACATCGACTCGGGCAAGACCACCCTCACAGAACGCATTCTGTACTTCACCAAGAAGATTCACGCCATCCACGAAGTGCGTGGAAAAGACGGCGTTGGCGCAACCATGGACTCCATGGAACTCGAAAAGGAACGCGGCATCACGATTCAGTCCGCCGCGACTTTTGTCAACTGGAAAGACACCACGATCAACATCATCGATACACCGGGGCACGTGGACTTTACGATTGAAGTGGAACGCGCACTCCGCGTTCTCGACGGTGCCATTCTCGTCCTCACCGGCGTCGAAGGCGTCCAGTCCCAGTCCATTACGGTTGACCGCCAGATGAAGCGCTATCACGTTCCCCGCGTGGCGTTCGTGAACAAGTGCGACCGCTCGGGCGCAAACCCGCTCCGCGTCGCGGTGATGCTCAAGGAAAAGCTCAACCACAATCCGTGCGTGATGCAGATTCCTATCGGCCTCGAAGACAAGCTCGAAGGCGTCGTTGACCTCATCAAGATGAAGGCCTACTACTTCAAGGGCGAAAACGGCGACGATCTGGTCGAAACGGAAATTCCGGAAAACCTCAAGGCCCAGGCCGAAGAATACCGCGAAAAGCTCGTTGACTGCTGCGCGGACTTCAACGACGAAGTCATGGAAAAGGCCATGGAAGGCAGCTACAACGACATTCCGGCCGAACTTCTCAAGAGCACGATCCGCAAGGCGACGATCGAACTCAAGATGACCCCGGTCTTCATGGGTTCCGCCCACAAGAACATCGGCATCCAGCCGCTCCTCGACGGCGTTGCCGACTACCTCCCGGATCCGACCGAAGTCGAAAACATCGCTCTCGATGTCGATGACGGCGAAAAGGAAGTCGTTCTCCAGACCGACGACACGAAGCCGCTCGTCTGCTACGCGTTCAAGCTCGAAAACGGCCAATACGGTCAGCTCACCTACATCCGCATTTATCAGGGCATGATCCGCAAGGGAGACTCCATCTACAACATGGCGACCGGCAAGAAGGTCTCCGTCGGACGTCTCCGCCGCATGCACTCCAACACCCCGATCGACATCGAATCCGCAGGCTCGGGCGACATCGTCGCCCTGTTCGGAATCGACTGCGCTTCCGGCACAACCTTTACCGACGGAACGGTGCACTACAACATGACCTCCATGCACGTGCCGAACCCGGTTATCGAAGTCGCCATCGAAGCGAAGAGCCGCGACGACCTCGCGAACATGTCCAAGGCTCTCAACCGCTTCACCAAGGAAGACCCGACCTTCCAGGTCTATGTCGATAAGGAAAGCGGCCAGACCATCATCAAGGGTATGGGCGAACTTCACCTCGACGTCTATATCGAACGTATGAAGCGCGAATACAACGTCGTCGTGGAAAAGGGCCAGCCGCAGGTGGCCTACCGCGAAACAATCACCCGCGCGGCCAAGTTCGACTACACGCACAAGAAGCAGACCGGTGGTTCGGGTCAGTTTGCAAAGGTCGTCGGCGAAATGCGTCCGATGGTCGTCGAAGGCGATGCGGAAAATACGTACAAATTCGTCAACAACGTCGTCGGCGGACGTATTCCGAAGGAATTCATCCCGTCCTGCGACAAGGGCTTCCAGAGCTGCATGGAAGCGGGCTCCCTCATCGGGTTCCCGGTCGTCGGCATCGAAATGGACCTCCAGGACGGCGCCTACCACGAAGTGGACTCCTCCGACATGGCGTTCCAGATTTGCGCCCGCATGGCTTTCCGCCAGGCTTTCGAAAAGGCCGGTGCACAGATTCTCGAACCGATTATGAAGGTCGAAATCAACACGCCGACCGAGTTCCAGGGTAGCGTTGTCGGAAACATCTCCCAGCGCCGTGGAAACATCATGGGCACGACCGAAGAACGCGGCGAGACCATCATCGAAGCCGAAGTTCCGCTTTCCGAAATGTTCGGATACATGACGGATCTCCGCTCCATGACCCAGGGCAAGGCTGAATTCACCATGGAATTCAAGAAGTACGCCCCGGTTCCGCGCAACATCCAGGACGACCTCATCAAGAAGTACGGCGACAAGGCTGCAAGCTCCCAGCGCTAAACTTCCTGAAAAAGTTCAAAAAAAGGCGAACCCGAACGGGTTCGCCTTTTTTACAGAGAAGGAGGAAAGAACGAGAAAGAAACGCGCCCCGCTAGCCTTACCCTACGGTTTGCTCCAGCATCCCTTCGCTAAACCAAGGTTAACGGGGCGCGTCCTACACCCATTAATTTACCGTAAGAATTTTCAAAAAGCAAGAACTTTCTTTTGCTCCGCTATCCCAATTTGGAACATTACAAAGGAAAAAGGACCGCATGAGGGCGGTCCTAGTACTCTCGGCGGGAATCGAACCCACGACCCACTGCTTAGAAGGCAGTTGCTCTATCCAACTGAGCTACGAGAGCGTTTTCCCAAATATAGCTTTATTTTTTACTTTGAATGCTTTTCCTTAGCCCAATTATCAAACCGGACAAACTTCGGTTCATCGGGCAAGTCACAACATCCTTCTGCATAGGGCCATATACCATGACAACTTTTCGAGTCCTTCCTTTTTTAGGTCACCCCTAAAAATTCAATTTTCAAAAATTTGGTTGCGACACTTCGCGCTGGCAGTCTTTCCTTCGCTTGGTCTCACTCAAATTTTCTTTACCAAAGCAATTTTTAGAGGTTCCCTTAAATGAAGCCAATTTTATATCAAAAATCCCCACGATTCGCGCGGGGATTACTTTGTTTTGAATTTTACAGATAAATTAATTTTGTACCTGAATCGCGGTCAGGGCAATCGTATAGACGATGTCCTCGACGAGAGCGCCGCGCGAAAGGTCGTTCACCGGCTTTGCAAGGCCCTGAAGCATCGGGCCCACGGCGATGACGCCCGGTGCGGAACGCTGAACGGCCTTGTAGCAGATGTTTCCGGCAGAAAGGTCCGGGAAAATGAGCACGGTCGCCTTGCCCGCGATGGCACTGTTCGGAGCCTTGAGACGGGCCACGTCCTCGGTAGTCGCAGCGTCATACTGGAGCGGTCCGTCAACGGGGATGTCCGGGCGTGCGGCACGAACGGCTTCGGTCGCGGCAAGGACCAGTTCGACATCGTCGCCCTTTCCGCTTTTGCCCGTTCCGTAGCTGAGCATTGCGACGCGGGCAGGAAGCTCAAAGGCCTTGGCCGTGTCATAGCTCTGGATGGCGATGCCCGCAAGTTCCTCGGCAGTCGGGTTCAGATTGATGGCGCAGTCGCCAAAGACCAGAACCTGCGACGGAAGGCATACAAAGAACACGGAGCTGATGGACTTGACGCCCGGTGCGCACTTGATGACCTGCAAGGCCGGACGTACCGTATCCGCCGTGGAATGCACCGCGCCCGAGACGAGACCATCGACTTCGCCCTTCTTGAGCATCATCGTTCCGAGGAATACCGGATCCTTCAGGACTTCACGGGCCTTTTCCTCGGTCATTCCTTTTGCCTTGCGAAGTTCCACGAGCAGCGGCACATACTTTTCGGCGAGTTCCGCGGTGGGTTCAATAATTTCAAATCCGGCGGGGATGTTCAGGTTTTGACGGGCGGCTTCCGCTTCGACGTCTTCGCGCTTTGCAATAAGAACGGGGACGGCAATTTTCCGCTCGTAAGCTTCGACCGCCGCGCGGAGCGTTCTCGGTTCCGCTCCTTCCGGGAGCACGATGCGCTTTTTATTTTTGGAAGCGAGGGCAATCAGGTTCCGACGAAATTCCGCCTGGCTCGTCCGATGTTCCGCATTCGAAGAAAGGATTTTGGCAATAGCCTCGCCGTTTACCGTTTCGCCGTTTTCGCACACAAAGGCGACGCGAACCTTTTCCTTCAAAAAGTCCAGTGCGACGGTTTCGCCCGTTTCGTCGGTATCCGCAAACAGGACCGCGTCCGCATCGAGAGCCGCCGCCATCTGGATGTTCAGCGTTTCGCTCCGGACGGAAGATTCGGGCGAGACTCCGGCAACGACAAGAGCGTCCGCATCCGAAGTCTGGACCTTTCCGACCAGGGCTTCCATCGAAGCGTCCGCTCCGGAAGACTTCAAAAGATTCGGAACTTCCGAGACCGAGCAAAGGGTTTCGACCTTCGATACATTTTTCTGGACCGCTTCGCTAACGGACTTTACCGCCGCCTTGAGATCCACGCCGGCCGATGCCGGGACAATCAAAAATACATGTTTCATTTTAAAGACTCCATTTCGATTTCGAGCCTTCATAAAATAGAATTTAAGAAGGCTTCCGGGTCGTGGAATTTTTTGGTCACCTCTAAAAATTCAATTTTCAAAAATTTGGTTGCATTTTCCCCTCCAAAGCAATTTTTAGAGGTTCCCTTTCTTTAGCTGATAACAAAGCGATCCACGGCTGATTCCGAGGATCCGGGAAGCCCGGGACTTGTTTCCGCCCGATTCCGCCATGGCTTCGAGAATCCGGTTCCACGAGGGAGTCGCCCCGTAGCGATACGTTCGCCGTTCGCAGACACACGACTCGTGCGACGGATGCACGTCCCACACTTCGGAATTGAGGACGTCTTCAAGCGTATGGCCCAGATTTTGCAAAAGCTGGAATCTTTCAAGGACGTTCTTCAGCTGCCGCACATTTCCGGGCCACGGGAATGCGCACAGGCTCCGAAGCTCGGAAGGAGAAAGCGACCGCGGCGAAAGCCCCTTCCAAATTTCGGCAGCAATCGTCTTCAGTTCGTCGAGGCGTTCCCGCAGCGGAAGGAGCCGAATCGGAAAAACGTTCAGCCGGAAGAAAAGGTCTTCGCGAAAGCGCCCCGCCTTGACCGCCGCGTGCAAATTTCTGTGCGTGGCGCACACCAGCCTAAAATCCACGGGGATGCTCCGCTGCGAACCGACCGGCAGTACGGAACGCTCCTGCAAAACGCGGAGAAGGCGCGTCTGGCTTTCGAGCGGAAGTTCGCCAATCTCGTCGAGAAAAAGCGTTCCGTGGTCCGCGGCACGGACAAGTCCCGGTTGGTTCGAAACGGAACCGGTGTAGGCTCCGCGACACGAACCTTCGAGCAGGCTCTCTACGAGGCCAGGACTTATCGCTCCGCAATTGACGGCGACAAAGGCGCCGGCAGAACGGTCGCTCAGCCGGTGCAATCGGCGGGCCATCACTTCCTTGCCCGTTCCCGATTCCCCGCACAAAAGAACGGGAACCATCGACCGGGCGGCGATTTTCAAAAGACTTTCGGCATCGTTCATCACGTTTCCTCCAAAACAAAACGTTTCCATTGTGTACAACGCTTTTCGACGAAAAAAATCCACGCAAAATTGCTAATTTTGTGTAAAACTTTTTATACCAAAGGATTTTCCAATGACAGATCGCATCGTTTGCAAGTTTGGCGGGAGTTCCGTTGCCGAAGCGAAGCAATTTCAAAAGGTCAAGGCAATCGTCCAGTCGGATCCTCGGCGCAAAGTGGTTGTCGTTTCCGCTCCGGGAAAGCGGAACCCGAAAGAGACGAAGCTCACCGACCTGCTCTATACGACGTACGACCTCGCCACCAAAGGGCTCGACTTTTCAAACCCTTGGAAAATGATCTGCGACCGCTATCTGGACATTGCAAAGGATCTTTCGCTCGAAACGAAAATCGGCGATGACCTGAAGGCCCTCGAGGAACGCCTCAAAAAGAACGATGGAACGGTATCGCTCGACTTCCTTGTCTCGCGCGGCGAATTTCTGTGCGCAAGGCTCATGGCGGAATATCTCGGGGCCAAGTTCGTCGATTCCTTCGACCTCATCGCCTTTGACGAGCGTTACCGCATCACGCCCAAAAGCTACGAGACAATCGCCCAGGTTCTCTCGGACGAAAACCAGCTGTTCGTCGTCCCGGGATTCTACGGGGAAGGCCCGCGGAAGCAGGTGAAAACTTTCTCGCGCGGAGGCTCGGACATTTCGGGAGCGGTTCTCGCCAACGGCATCAACGCGGTAGTCTATGAAAACTGGACGGACGTTTCCGGCATGCTCATGACCGACCCGCGGATTGTCGAAAATCCAAAGCCCATCAGCTACGTGAGCTACCGCGAAATCCGCGAACTCTCCTACTCCGGCGCAAGCGTCCTGCACGACGAATCCATCGCACCGTGCCGCGCAAAGAACATTCCCATCAACATCCGCAACACGAACCGCCCGGAAGACGCGGGAACCATCATCGGCCCGACTCCGGACAAAACGGACAGCCCCATCACGGGCATCGCCGGCCGAAAAGGTTTTTCGATGATCTACATCGAAAAGAGCATGATGAACAAGGAAATCGGATTCGGTCGCCGCGTGCTCGCCATTCTCGAAAGCGAGGGACTTTCCTACGAACTCAGCCCGAGCGGTATCGACTCGATGAGCATCGTCGTAGATACAAAGTCGCTCGAAGCGGTACAGGATGCCGTCCTCGAAGACATTCTGCTGCAAATGCACCCGGACAGGGTCAAGGTTTTTCCGGGCATCAGCCTCGTCGCCACGGTCGGCCACGGCATGACGAACAAGGTCGGAATTGCGGCAAAGCTCTTTTCCGCACTCGCCGAAAAGGAAATCAACATCCGAATCATCGACCAGGGATCTTCCCAGATAAACATTCTCGTCGGTGTCGATGAAGCGAACATGGAAAACGCAATCCGCTCCATCTATTCCGCTTTCGTCAAGTAAAGGGAAATGGGACTTTACGTTCAAAAGCATTCCGCATGGACCGATGCGGAAAACATGCCGAAGCTCGCATTTGTCCCGATGCTTTTTCGCAGACGCCTCAGCGACATCACTCGAATGGTTCTTTCCGTTGTGCACGACGTGTCCGACGGTCTTCCGCCCGTGCCGATGACATTCGCCTCGGAGTTCGGAGAAATTCGCCGACAATTCGAAATTTCTACGGGCATTCTCGATTCCGGGGAGGTTTCCCCGGCAAAATTCAGCCAGTCCGTTTTTAACACTCCCGTAGCGGCGGCGTCCATCGTTGAAAAAAACATGTCGGGCTACAGGGCTGTCTTTGCCGGCAGGCGTTCCTTTGAAAACGGCTTGCGGGAGGCGATAGCCCCGATTCTTTCCGGCCGCGAAACGGAGCGGATTTTTGTGTTTGCGGACGAGAGGATTCCCGCGGAATATGCACCGGTCGCGCCTGCGCCGAACCCCGTATGCGCGCTGGCTCTTCGAATTTCGAGCGAGGCTTCAAACGCCGTTTGCGAACTGGACCTTTCGCCCCTGCCCGAAACCTCTACCGCAGCGGAACAGGCCCTGTACTTTTTGGAGCACCGTCTGTAAATGCTCCGGAAAGCGGCCTCCCTTTGGCGCCTGTGCGCAAAGCTCCTTTCCTACTTTTCGTTCGGGGTTTGCAGTTTTCTTTTTTCGTCCGTCGGGTTTCCGATTCTTTTTGCGTTCTCCGGTTTTTCGAAAAAGCGCTTTCGATTCCTTGCCCGAAAAGTTCTCTACCGCTATTTTCGATTTTTTGTTCTCGAAATGCGGATGCTTGGACTTTTGACATTAAATGTCAAAGGCGAAACGGATCTTTCCAAGGTCAAATCCACGGTCGTCATCGCGAACCATCCCTCCTTTCTGGACGTCGTCATTTTATTTTCACTGATTCCGGACGCGAACTGCATCGTGAAAGGCTCGCTCGAAAAGACGCCCTTTGTGCGGAAGTTCGTGAGGTACATTTACGTTTCCAATTCCATTCCGTTTTCTTCCCAGGAAGAGCTTGTTTCGCAAAGCATCCGCGAAGGATGCTCGCTCATCATTTTTCCCGAAGGGACCCGTACGACGCCCGGAAAACCTTTGGAATTCAAAAAGGGAGCGGCCCGCTTTGCCTTGCACGCCCGGTGCGACGTGCTCCCGATACACATCGGCGGAAACGAGAAGATCGGTTTTCGAAAGAACGATTCCGTTTTTAGCGTTCATCCGACGGAACGCTACCATTACGACATTACGGTCCTATCCAAAATTTCGACGCGGGACTTTTTAAACCTCCCGGGGCCCGCCGCGGTTATCCGCCTGACCGAAGAAATGCAAAAAGTCCTCGAAAACGCCTAAATCCGTTTAAAGATTAAGGACGTGTTGATGCCGCCAAAGGCAAAGTTGTTCGACATCAAATATTCAATTTCCATTTCGCGGCCACGGCCCGTGATGTAGTCGAGCGGAGCGCATTCCGGATCGACGTTTTTGAGGTTGAGCGTCGGAGCGAACCAGTTCCGGTTCATCATCCCAATAGAAAGCCACGCTTCGATGGCGCCGCACGCTCCGAGCGTGTGCCCGATGTAGCTTTTCAGTGTGCTGACGGGGACTGCCCTGTTGTTAAAGGCCCGGAAAGTCGCTTGCGTTTCGGCCGCATCGCCGCGCCGCGTCGCCGTTCCATGCCCGTTGACATAACCGATTTGTTCGGACCCGATTTTTGCGCTTTGCATGGCAAGTTCCAATGCGATTTGCATCGTTTCGCTGTTTGGCTGCGTAATGTGATCGCCGTCCGTATTCGTTCCAAAGCCGACGAGTTCCGCATACATTTTTGCGCCGCGAGCCTTTGCGTGTTCGAATTCCTCGAGGATAAGCGTACCGGCGCCTTCCCCGATGACAAGGCCGTCCCGGTCGCGGTCATAAGGCCTCGGCGTAAGTTCCGGCGAATCGTTTTTGACGCTAGTCGCAAAGAGCGTGTCAAAGACGGCGGCTCCCGTCGGATTCAGTTCTTCGGCACCGCCGGCAATCATCACGTCCTGCATTCCGCTTTGAATGCTTTCAAAGGCGTATCCAATCGAAAGGCTCCCCGCCGTGCAAGCCGTATTCGTCGTAATCAGGCGGCCCGTCAGTCCGAGCGAAACACTGATGTTCACGGCACACGTCTGCGGCATGGAACGAATATACGATGTTGCCGTAATTTGACGGTCATTTCCATCCAGAAACATCGAAGTAAAATCGAACAGCGCATCAAAGCTTCCACTTGACGAACCGTAGGCAACCCCCATCCGACCGGACCGAAGCAAAGGATCGCCCGGGAGAATTCCTGCCATGGAAAGTGCCGCCTCGGTCGAAGCCACGGCAAGATGCGCCACACGTCCCATGCTCCGCGCCTTTTTACGGGAATATTCCGGAAGTGGAAACGGAATCGGGCAAGCGAGCCGCGTATTCATTTGTGCGTACTTTTCCCACGCATCCACCCGGACAATCCGATTTTTCAAGGTTCGAAGACTCGCAAAGGATTCTTCGAGGTCCATTCCCAAAGCGGAGATGGAGGAGCCTCCCGTAACGACGACGCGACGATTCATGCAAGGCCTCCATTGACGGAAATGACCTGCCGCGTAATGTAGGCTGCCCCGTCGGAAAGCAAAAACTCGACCGTGGCGGCAACTTCTTCGGGTTTTCCGACCCGACGCATCGGAATGGACGGCAAAATCAAATCGAGCGGAGCATCCTGAATCATTTCCGTTTCAATCACACCGGGAGCAATACTGTTCACGGTGATGTTTCGCGAAGCGAGTTCGACGGCAAGAGCCTTGGCCGCTCCGATGATTCCGGCCTTGCTTGCGCTGTAGTTGACCTGTCCGCGATTTCCGACAACTCCGGAAACGCTCGAGATGACGACAATTCGTCCGCGGCGTTTGCGGCACATCGGCATCACGATTGGACGAAGCACATTGTAAAATCCGTTCAGGTTCACATTGATAACGCTATCCCAATATTCATCCGTCATGGCGGGAAAAGCCGCGTCGCGGCAAATTCCGGATGAAACGACAACGCCGTAATAGGTTCCGTTTTCTTCGAGGTCCTTTTCAATCGCCGCGCGAGAGTTTTCGCGATCGCTCACGTCAAACTTCAAAAGGGAAAGTTTTCCGTCAAACTCTTCCGAAAGGGCTTTTAGATTTTCCGCATGGCGGTTGTAATGGGCCGTCACCCGGTAGCCGGAAGCAAGAAGGGCTCGGACAATCGCCATTCCGATTCCGCCGCTCGCCCCTGTGACCAAAACGCGTTTTTCTTCCATCTATCCTCCTAAAAATTTTTCAGGTTTGGAAACTTCCGCCACGCGAATGGTCGCCGTCGCAAAGCGCCTGTCGCCGACAAAAGCCTCCCCGTCAAACGAAAACACGGAACCGGTCCGAATCGTCTCGCGGACATTCACCCGAACCGTCTTTCCGCATAAAAAAGCCTGTTCCTCGGCCAAAAAATCCGAGACGCTCAAAATCATTCCCATCTTTGGAGAAGTTCCGGACATCCTTCCCAAAATCCCCGACAGCGCGGAAATGGCCTGGGCCATATATTCAAAAGAAATCCAAACGGGAACGCCTCCGAGGCTCTCTTCGTAAAACATGCTCTTTTCCGAAATATCGATTTCCGCGGAAACGAGTTTTTGTTCATACTTCACGTCAACGATTCTGTCGAGCAAAAGCATCTTGCCCCGATGCGGAACAATTTCTTCCAACTTTTCGCGCGTGTCAAATTCCGTCATCCGTTCCTCGAAAAAATAAGCGAGACATTGCATCCGCCAAAGCCAAAGGAATTGCTCATGCAAATTTTTAGGCGCGTTGCCTTTTCCCCGAGCCCGGCAAGGTGAATTTGAGGAAGAGCCTCGTCGCGCAAGCCGTCAAAAACATGAACGGGAAGAAGCCTCTCCGCATTTTCGTTCGAAAGGGCAAGAAGGCAGAAGGCCGCTTCGAGAGTCCCCGCCGCACCGAGCGTATGACCGGTCATTCCCTTTGTCGAACTCGCCCGAGTCCCGTCTCCAAAAATACGGTGCACGGCAACGCTTTCCATCGCATCGTTCAGCTCCGTTCCCGTTCCGTGCAAATTCACATAGTCCACGTCCGACGGCAAAATTCCGGCATCGGACAGGGCCTTTCCCATCGCAAGAATCGCGCCCATGCCATCCGCACGCGGAGCCGTCAAATGATCCGCATCGGAACTTTCTCCGAGGCCGATTAATTTATACGGAGAATTTTCGCCTTTTGCGGAAACAATCAAAAATGCGGCGCCTTCGCCAATCGTAAGGCCCGACCGATTTCGGCTAAAGGGATTTGTCGGATTCATCGAAACCGCCTCAAGGGAATCGAACCCCAGAACGACCGTTTTGGACACCACATCGACCCCGCCGACAATGGCCGCATCGCAAAGCCCCGACGCAATCCAGTTTTCCGCCGACGCAAAAACGCTCGCGCTCGATGCACACGCGGAAGAATGCGTAAAGACCGGGCCTAAAATTCCAAATCGCTCGGCAACATATTCCGCAACAAAATTCGCCTGCTGTTTTTTGAGCGTAAAATGCGGCGGAAATGCTCCATTTTTTCGAAAACTTTCCAAGGCCCGGAGCGATTCCTCGGCCCCATTGTCGCTCGAACCGATAAAAACGCCCACGCGGTCCGCTCCAAATTCCGACACAAGGTTCCGCACGGGACCTTCCAGTTTTTGCAGGGCACATTCGGCCAGGCGATTTACCCGCGTATCAAAAGCGGGAATGGCGACCGGAGAAAAATACTTCTCGGGAACGCTTGCGACAAGGCGTTCCTTCCCGCAAAAATTCATTCGGGCAAACTTCGGACGAACTCCGCGGCAGAGCGCATTCCAAACCGTTCGTTTGTCCGTTCCCAGATTGCAACACAGGGAAAAATCCCGAATATACAGCGGACTTTTCATTTCTTTTCCCCGAGGCGAATTTTATAGGAATAGCCCCGCAGCTCGTTCCAAAGCGAAATGCGATTTTCGGAGCGTTCCATTTTCAAAATGACTTTTCCGTTTTCCGAAAGCGTTCGGTCAAAAGTCTCTCCATTCCGATTTTCCGCAAACTTAAAACCGGCCGTTTCAAAATGCCTTTGCAACGTCTTGGCCGGATAATAGCAAAACTGGAGATCCGCCAAAATATATTCGGGTTTTACTTTTTTCGCATCCATCCACTTACTTGAAAACGAGATGGAATCTTCCGCATAAAAAAGTTCCGCGAGCGTATTTCCCATCGGTCCAAAAAGCAAAACGTGAATCGTCGAATCGTTCAAGCGAATCCACGAAGCGGCTTGAAAAGTCCTTTCGCCGAACGTTCCGGAAATTTCCTGTTCCTCTTCCACCGAAACCGTGCCCGCCCGCGGAGGGAGCAGATAGACATAGCGAGAATCGGAATAATAAACTTTTTCGCCAAAGCCGGACACGGAGACGCTCGAAGCACAGGCGACAAGCGCGAGCGCAAAAATCCACGGGGCTCTCGAAAAAAAGTGGCGCATGTTCATCCAAAGCGTTGACTTTTCGAATATAGAAAAACGCTAATCCCGCGCAAAAGGCGAAAAAAGGAAACACGCCGAAATGCCGAGAAGGACCATCAGGCCAAAAACGGAAACGGGCGCAAAACCGCTGAGCGAAAGCGTTCCAAAGGAAACAAGCGTCGTCACCGCGGAAAGAATCACGGAAAGGGCCGTCGAATCGGCATGCGTCCTGGAATCCTTAAAGAAAAGCGCATAGTCTATACCGATTCCGAGCGTTAAAATCAGCCCGGCAATGGCAAAAAAGTTCACCGGAATTTGTGCGTAGCCAAATACGGAAAGGGCCAAAAGACAGGCGAGAATCGGAGCGCGAACAATGCGCAGCGAATCGCGCCACGTATAGACGAGCGACAAAATAAAGAACACGGCAAAATAGGCAAAGGCGACAAGCGCAAGCGCTTTTCGCGAAAGTTCCGTCAGGGCTTCGTTCACCTCTTCCATTTTGTTCACCGCATAAATTCCGTTTTCCGGATCGGCAAACGCATGGATGTCAAACCGTTCCGTCACATGCAGGGGAAGGACCGCGCTGAAATAGCTTTCGCCGGATTTTCCAATCCAGAGATTTTCAAACAGGGCCTTTAACGACTGCGGAATAAGAACATTCCGGACCGTCGTATCCAAAAGTTCGGTTTGACATTTTATGTCAAGAAGTTTGCACACGTCCTCGCGATGCACCTGCATCGCACGCAATAGGCGCGCTTTCGTTTCGTTGCGCCTTTTCCTGGACGGAAAAACGTTCGACACCGCCAAATGCGACGTCAAAAGCGAATCCTTTTCCGCGACCCGCAACTTTTCGACAAGGCGTTCTTCGCGAACAAGAACCTCTTCTTCGGAATTTCCGGAGACGATAAAATACGATGGAGAAATTCCCGAATTCATCCACGCCCGAATTTTTTCTTCGGAGCGAAAAAGTTCTTCGGAAGGCTTGTACATGGAACGAATGTCCGTCCGCACCTGCAATTTCCAAAAGCCCGGAATAAGGGCCGCGGCAAAAAGAACATAGACCGTATAACGCGCCCACCGCGGAATTCTTTCCATCCGGTCATAGGCCGCAAGAAAAATCCGGGGAAATCCAAGCGGAAGCGGATGCTTTTCGGGCATGCGCTCCGAGAGTTTCGGAAACACGAGCAGCACGGAAAGAAGCGCGCTGGCAAGCCCGACCATCGAAAAGAAGGACATCTGACGAAGCAGCGGAAAATCAACAATGCCTAGCGCAATATAGCTGAGTTCCGTCGTCATGAATCCCAAAAGCATGCTGCGCATCTGGGCTTCCCTGTCCGCAAAATGATGAATTGCATAATCAATGCTCACCCCGATAACGCTCGTTCCAAAGACAAAGGTAAAAATGTGAATTTCGCGGAAAGCGGCCAGAGTCGCCCCCGTCGAAGCGAGAATGGCGACCAAAATGGAACCGAGAATCGCCCCGATCGGAAGTGCCGAGCGGAATACGCACAAAAGAAGCAAAACGATGACGACAATCGAAATTCCGGAAATCCAGCCGATTTCCGCTTTTGCCTGCCTGGAGCTCGCATAACTGTGAAACGGCACTCCGGATTTTTCGATGCGAAGATTCGGATGTTCCTTCTGCAAACGGCGAATTTCCTTGTCAAGCTCCGCCAAAACGTGATTGTCCGAAGCCATCGAGGTTCCAAGTGCAAGTTCCGCGCGAATAAAGCGATACGTCATGCCGGAATCGGAAACGGTCAAGGCTCCGTCGCGCACCGACCAGTTTCCGGAGGCAGAAAGCATTTCAAAAAGGCGCTCCGAAGCGCTTGCCGAAAGCAAAAAAGGATCCTCCTCGATGCGTCCAAAACTTCCCGCCGAAAAATTCCCAAACAGTCGCGAAAGAAGATTCCGGTAAAGCGCCTCCGCCATCGCGGAATCGTTCAGCTTAAGCAAATCGGGACTTTGCAAATAAAAGCGATTTTGAAACGCAAATTCGGAAACTTCCTCCATCACATTCGGCGAGACACTTCCCGAAACCGATTTCACCTGGGAATTTTCGCGCAACAGCTCCTCGATTTGCCCTGCCGCTTCCGAAGCCACGGCAAAGTCCACATCCCCGACAAAAAGAAGAATTTGCGATGCGTTTTTCGACGAAAAAAGCGCCTCGGCATTTTGAATTTCAGGCGTTTCTTCCGGATGCGGAACAATGGAATACAGATCCTGATCGACCTTCCAGGGATACGAAACGACAACGGCGACAAGAAGCGCAATATGCAGCGCCGCCCACACGACAATTCCAATCGGAGATTTTTTACTTTTGGGCTGTTCTAAAATCATAATTTAGACGGTTTCCCTCTCCATCGACAAGTTCCACTTTTTTCAGCACCCGGTTGCCTTCAACCACAATTGAACGGATGACCTTTTGAACCGCCTCTTCCGACGGAACAAGTCCTATTTTCCAGTTTTTTCCGCTTTGCACAAAGTAAATACTAAATCGCTTCCGCAAACCGGAAAAATCTCCAAAAAGAACGCTTCGCATCGTCCGAGCAATTTCACCGAATACGGCATTGTCCTTGGAAGAAATTTCCGTGCGAACGCCGTCCGCGTCAAGCTGCACAATGCTTGAATCCGTAATGCGCATTTCAGACGGAAAAGGTTTTTCGATTTTCCAGAGAATCCCCGTCGCCTTCGAAATCTCGAATTTCCCGGAAGAGCAAAAGGAACGATTTATTTTTTCAATCGTACGGGTCTGCTCAAAAGTTCCCGAGACGCCGTCCGAATTGGAGAGCGTTCGAAGCGCATTTTCCAGAGGCTCTGTTTTTTCGGTTATCGGAAAATCCCACACGGAACCCGCAAACGCCATCGCGGCGCACAAAAAAACGAATGACAAAAAATGTCTAAACATGACTTTCCCCGGCCAGGCACTTTTCCACTTTTTCGATCAGTTCCCGCGGAGAACCCAGACAGGATTCCTGCGTCTGAATTTTTACCGCCATCTGGGTCGTTTCCGCTTTGGTCACCACCTTCCCGGTTTCGACATCAATAAAGCGGTAGCGGATTTTCATGCAAATTTCGTACTCCACGAGCGAGACTTCGATGCGAACCCTTTGCTTAAAATGCAGCGGTCGAATATACTTGATGTTCAGCTGCACGACCGGCCACACGTAGCCGTCCCGTTCCATGGCGCTGTAATCGTAATCCAGACGGTCGAGCAGGGCGCAGCGCGCCATTTCCATATACTTTACATAGTTTCCGTGCCAGACGACATTCATCGGGTCCAGGTCAAAAAAATCGACCAGAATTTCCTTTTCCGCCTTGAGAATTTTTTCGCTCATACCGATTTTCCTTTTTTCCAAAAATTGTAAAAATTATACCATTGCCAAGGATGCAAAAGGCAGTATCTTTCCAGAAGTCCGACGAACTCGTTTGCGAGGCCGTCCATTCTTTGGGGCATTTCCCGATGCGGGCCGCTTACAGGCGTTTGGGCCCGAACCACATGAAGCTCGTAAGTCGAAGCGAGATCCAGATCTTTTTTTCGGAATGCAAAGATAAAATAGACCGGAGCCTTTAAAATATTCGCCAGGGCAAAGGCTCCTTCCGGAAATTCCGCATCCTCGCCCAAAAATTTCTTGGTCACAAACCGTTCGCGATTGTTCGCCGAGGTTCTGTCGCCCGCAATGGCCACCAAATTTCCGGCCGCAATTTTTTCGTACATCGCAATTGCCGTATCGGCACCGACCGAATTGGCATCGATGCAGTTTCTCATCCAGTCGGGATTCAGCTCCTTCAACATGGCGCAAAAGTGTCCGGATTTGGAATAATTGACAACAGGATATACCCGACAGTTTTGCTTCGAAAACTTTCCGTGATTTTCCGTCAACGCCCGCAGCGCCTCGATATTTCCCAAATGCGAGCAAATCACAAAGGCGCCCTTTCCGGAAGCGAGAAGGTTTTCCAGTTCTTCCCGGTCGTCATCCCGCTTTTCAATTTCTCCGAAGGACATTTTTCCGGACCAGCCCCGAATTTTTTCAATCATCGAAAAGGCGAACGACAAAATATGGCGATAGACGGCAAAAGGCGGCACGCATTTTCCCTTTACGGCAAATACGCGCGAAAGATAAACGCGCGAACGTTCGCGCACCGGAGCCGCTCCCAGGTAAAAAAAGAAAACAACAACGGCCACAATGCATTCCACAAGGCGCCTTGGCAAGTGCAACGCGCTCCACAGCATAAACCGGAACTTCCACCCGGCCTTTTCCGTTTCCTCTATTTGATACCACTCCAGATCAGCCACATTTTCCCCGAATTTTCAAATAGAGAATTTTTGGAATCCGGACGAGCATTCCCCAAAAAAGCCGCGTGTGGACAAGGGAAATTTCCGCATTATCCCCAAACATCCGAAAATTGGAAATTCCGTCCGCCGGATACAAAACCCGCACCGGATAAAACCGCATATTAACGCCTTTCCAGGAAAGGCGCACAAGAATTTCAATGTCAAAGCCCATTCGAAGCGCTCGGAGATGCGAAAGGACCGGAACCGTTTCCGCAAGCGGGTAAATGCGAAGGCCACACATTGCATCGGGAATTTTCAGCGACAGCGTTTCGACGTGCACCCAAAAGTTCGTGATCTTGCGACCGACTTCCCGAGCCTTTGGAACGGACGCGTCATACTTCGGAACGCTTCCGACAAGGCTTTGCGGATTTTTTCGGGCCTCTTCAATCAAAAGCGGAATTGTTTCCGCATCGTGCTGGCCGTCGGCATCTATTTGCAGCGCATGTGTAAAATGTCTTGCGGACGCTTCGCGAAGCCCCATGATAACAGCTCCGCCCTTGCCGAGATTTTTTTTGTGCGAAACCAAAAGGACATTCGAAAATTCCCCGGCGAGCCTCTGCAAAACGGAACGGGCTTCCGGAGCGTTTCCGTCATCGACGAGAACGGTAAAAATTTTTAGCGAAGCGAGCCTCGAAAGAACGGGGCGAACCGCATTCTCGTGTCGAAAAACGGGAACGATTGCGCACAAATTAAAGTTCATCTTGTTCTCTTTTCAACAAAACGCTTCCGGAAGAAAAGACCTCTCCCGAATCCGCCCCAAAGCGGAAATGAAGTTTTCCCATTTCCGGAAAGTAAGTTCCTTCCACGTTCACGGGAACATTCGGACGCACGGGAGAAGAAAACTTGATTCGGTGCATCCGTTCGAGCGTCGAAGGCTTTCCGCAAAAAGCCCTAAAAAGTCGAAGCAGCAAATCAATCTGAACCACCGCGGGCAAAAGCTTGAATCCGGGAAAATGTCCGTCAAAATAATCGCTCGTTTCCGGAATGACGATTTTCGCCGAAAATCCGTTTTCTTCCGCACGGTATGCGAGAATCCGAAAATGGGGAGATTCCGGAATTTCGAACAGCTTTTGTATTTCCCGCATTTTGATTTTTCCCATCGCATCCTGAGGAAGCTCTTCCAGATACCGCCACTTTTTGGGCAGCACCGTATTTTCCAAAAATCCGGAAAGATGTTCCCGAAAATGCGCATTGATTTCCTTTTTCGGCACATCGGAAAATTTAGCTTTTCCGGCATCATTCAAGACAATCGCCGCGGCGAGAAATTCGCGTTTTCCCTTCATCGGTACGACCCGAGCATCCCGCACAAGGCCGCTTTCCAAAAGGCGCTTTTCCACTTCGGGGAGGGAAATTCGCTTTTCCTCGATCTTTACGATGGAATCCGCGCGACCTTCCAACAAAAACCGCCCGTCGCTTTCAATCTTTCCGACGTCCCCGGTCACAAATCCTTTTTCGTCCGCATAGGACGAATTGATTTTTAGGCACCCGTTTTCCGCCAGCGAAACGCGGTTATCTCCCAAAGGCGTCCACAATCCTTCGCCGTTTTTTCGAGTCGCAACGGCGCCCGCTTCCGTGCACCCGTAAATTTCCTGCACGGGCGCTCCCGAAATTTTTTGCACGTCAAGCGCCACGGAACTCGGTAAAGGTCCTCCGGCCGAAAGCCAAAACGGTTTTATTTTAAACCGAAGCGGCTTTTGAACCGTCTGTACAAAACGTTTTAAAAATGCGGGGCTGGCAATAATGGCGGCCGGTTCCTTCACGAGCCTTTCGACTTCTTCCGGAAATTCCAGACGGCGACGACATATCGGAAGCCCGGCAGAGAAGGCGAGAAATATTCCAAAAGCCATGCCGTAAATGTGGTGATGATTCACCGTCATATAGACGTTACGGCCCGAGAAGTTTTCGGCAAAGCGCCTTGAAATCGCGAGTGCCTCGGTTTCAAGTTGCACACCCGTCTTCGCGATTTCCTTGGGAAGCCCCGTGGTTCCCGATGTAAAAAGAGCCGCCCGAACAGTCAAAAGGTCCAAACTTTCCCACGGTTTTTCCGCCGCGGAGGATTCGATGAGCTTTTGGATTTGAAGCGAACCTTTCGCATCGCCGTCGTTCAAAAATCCCGTTTGCGGACCGCGGATCTCTCGAATGTATTCGGGCGCCCGGTTTGCGGAAAAAAGGATTTTCCGCTTGCTTTGAAAAAGTGCAAAAACGGCGACCAAAAAATAATAGACGTCGTCCGCGTTTAAAATCCACTCGGAAAAAGTTTCTTTTTCGATGGCCGTCCGAAGTCTCGAAACGTCCGTTTTAAAATCCCGCCAGGTCTTTGCGTTTTCCGAAATTCCCATGCCGTCAAAGCAAATGACGGAATCGTCCGGACGAGAGTTTTCTTCCAAGCGTGAAAAGGGAATCCAGGCCGCAAGCGAGCGTTGCCTTTTTCGGCGAATCAAAAATTCCACGATAAAAAAGGCGCCTATCAAAACATAGGAAAGAAGCCCGTTGTAAAGCGCCCAGACTTTTTCGTCCGCAAAGAGCACCGTGCACAGAGACACCGTTCCGTTCAAAACAAAAAAGAAGCACCAGGCAAGCGTCACAAAAAAGCAATAGCGTTCGACAGGCGCCCGGTCCGCCGTCCTTAAAAGGCGACCGGAAGACGCCGTAGCAAACCGAAACGCCATGTTCGGCGGAGAAAAAAGCGTCGAAAGAAAAAGGCAAAGAAGTCCCAAATTGACAAAGACCGGATAAAAGCGGAGAAGCGTCGCATTGTCAAGAGCAAAGGCAAAAATTCCGCAACCCAAAACAAGAAAGCCGATTAAAAGCGTTCGACAAAAAAAATGTTTTCCTTTCCGCGAACCCGAAAAAATGCGGACCGCCGCCAAAAGAATCAAAAGAAGGCTCAGTTTCCGCGGAGAAAGTCCCCAAAAACAAAGCCCGGCAAAAACCAAAAAAGGATAAAAGACCGACAGCGCGGCAAAGAGAATCTTCCCTGCCGCAAAACTCATTTTTTTTCGCCGGATTCCCGGAACAGTCTGTCGAGGGCATCGACGACATCCTGCAGGGTGCGAAGGCTCTTGAAGACTTCCGGATCGACATTGTGCGGAAGCATCGACTTGAACTTGACAATCAAATCGACCGCATCGATGCTGTCAAACTTCAAATCTTCGTAAAGGCGTGCCGTCGGAACGATTTTTCCCGGATCCAATTCAAATTCATCGATCAGAATTGTTCGAATTTTTTCAAAAATTTGCTGTTTGTCCATTTTCAATTTTCCCGATTTGACTGAATGTAGTCGGCAAGCGCGTTTACGGACGCAAAGTGCTTGCGAGTTTCTTCCTTGACGCTCGAAAAGGAAACCCCGAAATTTTCCTTGATGGCAATGCCGAGTTCCAGAGCGTCAATGCTGTCAAGTCCAAGGCCCTTTCCGCGGCCGAAAAGCGGCGCCGCATCGTCAATATCTTCCGGAGAAATGTCTTCGAGTTCCAGGGATTTGATGATGACTTCCTTGATTTGCCGATTCAAATCGTCCATTCAACTTTCTCCAAACCTTTTAACCGACTCTCCGGACAAATTCCCGGCACGTTTCTTCCGGCGAAAGCGTCTTGAAAATGGCACTGCCGACGACATAAACGTTCGCTCCGGCGTTTTTCGCGTCCAAAATGTTCGAAAGCTTGACTCCGCCGTCGATTTCGATGTCGAGTTCGGGCTTCATCCGGCGAAGTTCTCGAATTTTTTCGAGGCAATACGGAATCAGGCTCTGCCCGCCGAATCCGGGGTTTACGGACATCACGAGGACCATGTCCAAAGAGTCCAGCACCCAGCGAATGCTTTCGATAGGCGTTGCCGGATTGATGCTTACCGCGGGATGGACGCCCAGTTCGCGGATGCGGTTGAGAATGCGGTCCAGATGGTTTGTCGATTCCGCCTGGACGGTGATGTAGTGCGCGCCGATTTTTGCAAATTCCTCGACGAACATTTCGGGGTTGTCAATCATCAGATGGCAGTCGAGCGGAACCTTTGTCGCTTGCCCGATCAGCTGCGAAATGCCCGGGCCAAAACTGATGTTCGGGACAAAATGCCCGTCCATAATGTCGAGGTGGATAAGACCCGCGCCGCCGCGTTCAACGGATTCAAGTTCGGATTTCAGGTCCAAAAAGTTGGCGTTCAAAACGCTCGGCGCAATTATCTGTTTCATAGGGCCAAATATAGATATTTCAAATATATGGCATTGAGAGAAAAGTGTTTTTTTGCTATTTTTGGGAAAAAGCAACAAGGAGGTTGATCTATGTCAACGAAGAAGAAAATCACCGAAAAAGCCGTCAAGGCCGCCCCTGCAAAGAAGCCGGCCGCGGTGAAAAAGGCCGCTCCGGCCAAAAAGCCCGCAGCAAAGAAGGCCAAAAAGCCGGAACTTAAGGAAGTTGTTTTCAACGTCTATTCCCCGGATTCCAAATCGGTCGAAGTCGCTGGCGAATTCAACAACTGGACTCCCGCCAAAATGAAGAAGGGCGAACAGGGCGTCTGGTCCCTCAAAAAGAATCTCGCAGCCGGCACCTACCAGTACAAGTTCGTCTTTGACGGCAGCTGGGAAATTGACCAGGCCAACCCCGACCGCGTTCCCGATGGACAGGGCGGCGAAAACAGCATCAAGAATGTCTAATCCGATGTTCTCCGACGCAATTATTCGAGAGGGTGTCGCTCAATACGGCACCCCTTTTTGGCTTTATGACCGTAAGACTATCGAGACCCGCATCCGGGAACTTTCCTGTTTCGATACGGTCCGTTTTGCGCAAAAGTCCTGCCCGAACCTTTCGATTCTTTCCCTGATGCGAAAGAACGGCGCCGTCGTCGATGCGGTCAGCGCAGGCGAAATCGTCCGGGCTCTCCGCGCGGGCTTCAAGGGCGGCGAAAACGACAAGCGCGTTCCGCAAATCGTCTATACGGCCGACATTTTTGACCGCGACGCCCTGGAACTCGTGAAGGAACATCGAATTCACGTCAACGTCGGCTCCCCGGACATGATAAGCCAGCTGGCCGAAGCGGGAATCCGCACAAACCTCACGCTCCGCGTAAACCCGGGCTTTGGACATGGACATTCCAAAAAGACAAATACCGGAGGTCCTCTTTCCAAGCACGGCGTCTGGCACACCCAAATCAAGGACTGCGTCAAGCTCGCCCAGTCAAACGGAATGTGGATCACCGGGCTTCACATGCACATCGGAAGCGGTTCGGACTTTGAACATCTTGCAAACGTCTGCGACGCGATGCGCGATGCGGCCCGCCGTCTGGGGTCCCACATCAGGACGATTTCCGCGGGCGGAGGCCTTCCCATTCCCTACCGCGAAGAGGAAAAGAACGACCGGATAGACATTCGCGCCTACTACGACCTCTGGGACCGCGCCCGCAAGGACATTGCCCAATCCGCGGGCCATGACGTTTCGCTCGAAGTCGAACCGGGCCGTTACCTCGTAGCGGAAAGCGCCGTTCTCGTCGCCGAGATCCGCGCCATCAAGCGGCAGGAAAACAACCTCTTCTACCTCGTCGATGCCGGTTTCAACGACCTGGTGCGCCCTTCGTTCTACGGTTCCTACCACGCCATTTCCATCGTTTCGAAGGACGGTCGAACGCTCGGTCCGCAAACGGACGCCATCGTCGCCGGGCCGCTGTGCGAATCCGGTGACGTCTTTACCCAGGAAGAAGGCGGCTTTGTCGTTTCGCGAAAGCTTCCCGAGGCAAAAGTCGGCGACCTGCTAGTCATCCACGACACCGGAGCCTACGGGAGCGCCATGTCGAGCAACTACAACAGCCGACGCTACGCACCGGAAATTCTCCTCTCGGACGGAAAGATCGAAGTCATCCGCGAACGGGAAACTTTCGACCAGCTGATGCAAAACGAAAAAATCGTTTCGTTCTGAAAAAACTGTAAACTTCATCACACGGCTTCGCTTTTGCCCTTTCCCGCAAAGCGAAGCTTTTTTATTTTTTCGGCAAAGTTTTTCTCTTTTCAAAAGGAAACGAAAATGACTCTTCTCAAAAGATCCCTGGCCGAAGCAATCGGAACATTTTGGCTTGTTCTCGGCGGGTGCGGCGCGGCGGTTCTCGCATGCGGCGTTCCGAACACGGGAATCGGCTACGTCGGCGTTGCACTGGCCTTCGGCCTTACCGTTCTCACGATGGCCTTTGCCATCGGACACATTTCCGGTTGCCACCTGAATCCGGCCGTCACGCTCGGACTCGTCGCCGGCGGTCGTTTTCCGCTGAAGGAAGCCCCGGCCTACATCGTTTCGCAGGTCCTCGGCGGCATCATCGCAGCGGGCATTCTCTTTGTGATTGCATGCCCGGACATTTCGACTGGAATCGGAGCGTTCGCCACCAACGGCTGGTCCGAGCTTCCGAACGCAAACGGTCTCAACGCCTTTGGCGGAAAGGTCTTTGGAATGGGACCGGCGTTCCTCACCGAATTTTTGATGACGGCCGTTTTCCTCTTCGTCATCATGGGAGCAACCGACAGTCGCGCACCCGCGGGCTTCGGCCCGATTGCCATCGGACTTTGCCTGACGCTCATTCATCTCGTAAGCATCCCGGTGACGAACACGTCCGTAAACCCGGCCCGCTCCACGGCGGTCGCGGTCTTTGTCTGCGAAACGGCCATGAAACAGCTCTGGCTCTTTTGGCTTGCGCCAATCCTCGGCGGTATCGTCGGAGGCTTTGCCTATAAACTTGTCGCCTCGCCCAAGTCCTGATTTTTTTTTCATCATCCTCCAAAAAAGGCCTCGTCGAGCATTCGGCGAGGTCTTTTCTTTTGGTCACATCTAAAAATTCAATTTTTCCCGTCCAAACTTTTGGTCCAAACTCATTCCCTGAACTGCCGTTCAAAGGAAATTGCGTTCTCCTTCCGGCCGTTCAGATTCACCAGGCGTTCCGGTACAAAGGAAATTCCGCATTTTTCCGCATCCTCGGCAAACTGGGCGGCCCGCTCAAAGAGTTCTTCGGGGCTTTGGCTCACAAGGACGCTCTTCCGAAATTCGGGAGTTTCCGGTTCAAAGCCCTTGCACAGTCGCGCAGCGAGCTGTTTTAACCGCCCCAGTGCGCCCAAAGGCGTCGAGGATCCCTCCTCCATCATAAAGCCGTAATACGTTTCAAAAACGCCGCACGCTTCCCTGGCCGAAACGGTTCGCACGGGACGCCCTTCGAGAGCATCCGCAATTTCACCGAAAAGCCACGGATTGTGCATGGCGCCGCGCCCGACGGAAACGCCGCTCACGTCAAACTTCGAAAGCAGCGAAAGCGCGCCGGAGGCGCTCGAAACGTCCCCGTTCCCGACGACGGGAATTTTTGCGCGGCTCGCCACTTCGCCAATTATGTTCCAGTCCGCAAATCCGTTATAGCCCTGGACGCGCGTCCGGCCGTGCACCGTGAGCATTTCGGCGCCTTCGCCTTCCGCAATTTTCAGGGTTTCCAGGACGTTGATGGAATTTTCGTCCCAGCCGATGCGGCACTTGAGCGTAAGCGGAACGGAAATGGACTTTTTGACTTCCGCAAGAATCCTTCCTAACCGCGGAAGATCCTTTAAAAGGCCCGCGCCGCCGCCCTTTCCCGCCACTTTCGGCACGGGGCATCCGGCGTTCACTTCGATGTAGTCGGGCGAAAGCGTTTCGAGAAGCTGCGCCGCATAGGCCATCCGTTCCGGGCTGCGGCCAAAAATCTGGATGCCGAACGGACGCTCTTCCGGATAAAAGTTCAGCTGTTTCCGGTTTTTGAGCACAAAGGGCGAACTTCCGTCCGTCGAAACGAACTCCGAAACGAGCAGCCCAATCCGGTTTTTAGAAAGGACGCGGCACAGACGGCGAAAAGGCGCATCCGTCACACCGGCCATCGGAGACAGCACCGTACACGGGAAAACCCGGATATTTCCGAACCGAAATTCAGTTTTCAACATCTATTCACACTTTTTCACCGGTTAGCCAAAATTTAAGCAAAGAAAAAAGGATTTCCAAGCCCCGCAAAAGTAGATTTTTTTCGCAAAGGTTCTTATATTTTGAACGTGCCAAACACAACCAAACAGGATTTGATCCAAGACATCACGAGTGCGACCGGCATCGTCAAAAGCAAGGTCCGCATTGTCGTCGATCAGTTTCTCGACGTGGTCGGAGAATCCCTCGCCGAGGGCAATACGATTGAACTCCGCGGATTCGGAACCTTTGTCCGCAAGGAGCGCAAGGCGCGACCGGCCCGCAATCCCAAGACAGGCGAAACGGTTTACCTCCAGCCGCGTTCCATTCTCACGTTCAAGTTCTCGTCCGACGTCAAGGACGCCATTTCCAGGTCCGTCAAGCCGCAAACCGTCGCCGCCCACGCCCCGGAACAGGCATCCGTCTAAAATTTCAAAGGGTTTTAAAACGGAAATTCCCGCAAGGCCTTGCGGGAATTTCGATTTGCCTAGCAAAATTCCGCAATTTCTTCCGCGGAAAGAAACCGCCAGGAGCCAGGTTCCAGCGCGGGGTCCAGCCGAATGTTTCCTATTGAAACGCGTTCCAGGTCCTCGACGTGATTCGAGACCGCGGCGAACATCCGGCGCACTTCGTGATAGACGCCCTCCGCAATCGAAATGCGAACTTCCAAATCGGTCACCTTTTCGAGTTCACGGGCCACAAAGGGCTTTTTTTCGCCCTTCAGCTGGACGCCTTCCTTTAAAACTCGAATTTGCGCCTCGGTAATCGGGCGGGCGAGACGCGCCACATAGGTTTTGAGCATTCCCTTTTTGGGACTTTCCACGCGGTGAATAAACTGGCCCTGGTTCGAGAACAAAAGCAGCCCGTGCGAGTCCGCATCCAGGCGTCCCACGCAATTGAGTCCCATTTCAATCATCCGCGGCGGAAACTTTTCAAAAACCGAAGCATGGTCCCGCGGACTGTGGCTGCATTCTAGGCCGCAAGGCTTGTTCATCATCATGTAAAGCTCCTCGACGGTCGGGACGTTTTCGCCGTTTACGACTATCGCCTCCGGCTTTTCGGAAAGTTCCTCGAACGGATCCTCCACGGTGCGGCCAAGCACTTCCACAAGCCCCGAGCGGACAAGCGCGCGGCATTCCTTGCGCGACCCAAAACCCAAGCGGGAAAGAAGTCTCTCTACGGTCAGTTTCTGCATAAGGCCTCCAATTTACGAATCCGAAAAAAAGCGAACGACAAGGCGCCGAAAGAACGTCAGGCGAATGGCTTCCGGATTTTTGCGCAAGCGCCTGCGGTTTTTCAAATAGGTCCACCCGGCGGAAACAATCCACCGGCAAGAAACGATCAGAAATCCGAGAATCCGGGCAAACGAGAACGCCGCGGAAAGCATTCCCTCCGCACAAAACGTTTTTTTGCCTTCCCAGTCCATCCGAAATTCCCAGTTTTCAAAAAGGGGAACGGTCCCTCTTAAAAATCCGAACCAGCCGCTCGCCATGCCCATGTCCGCATAGTCTTCCAATCGCACGCCTTCGACAAGGACGCGGTCAAAACGGCAGCGGAAAATGCGAAAAAAGGACCGGAGCATTCGAAAGCCCCCCCGCCAAAGCTTTTTGTCAAAGCCCGGTTCGAGAAGAAGCGTCAAAAATTCCGAATCCGAGGACTCCTTTTGGGGAGCGGAACGCTGTTTTTTTTCTTCGGAAGTTTTTACGGAAGAATCCGGCAACGCATTGTTTTCAAAATTCCCGACAGACATTTTTCGCTCCGGGCCTTTGGAAGGTTCCCCTTGCCCATCGGGCTTCCCGTCCAAAACGGAACATTCCCTGTCCGCGAACGAACCGGTCGTTTCGGCAATCCCGGAGCTTTCCCCGAATGCTTTTTTTTCGGAAGGCTCCAAAGGTTCCCCGTCGGACGAAAAGAGCTTCCAGTGAAACAGCCGAACTTCAAAGCGGCCGTCATCCCGCGTGCACCGAAACAGAAAACGGACCTTTACCGGAAAAAGCAAAAGTCCGCCAACCAGAACGAGAAGAGCGATGACGACGGCGTCAAAAATCATTCTTCCGACTCGTCTGCCTTCTTTTTGATGATTCCCAGCAAATCGTCAAAGGACTTTGTCTGCAAAATGGTCGCAAACTGTTCCTTGTAGTTTCTCGCCGTCGAAAGATCGTCAATTACGAGGTCCCACGCCATCCAGTTCCCATCGACAAGCGTCATCTTGTAAACCAGAACGGATTCCTTGCCCTTGTACCAGAGATGCGCCGTCACGTTCGCTTCCGTGTTGTTCTTTTTCATTTTGGGAGTGTCATAGACGGTGCTGTCCGTGCGGTACATTTCCAAACGCTTTGCGCTGGAGTTCCGCACCATCCGCTGAAATTCCGAAGCGAAATTTTCCTTGGCGGCGTCGGAAAGGCCGGTCCACGTCTCTTTCGGAAGGGACTTTTCGGCGAGCATTTTAAAATTGAAGACGTCGCTCAAAAGGCCTTTGACGCGGTCGTTGTCCTTTTTGGTCAGATTCTTCTTTTTGAGAAGGGTCTGCAGTTCCTTGTCGTTTTTCGAAATGGCCTGCACGGGGTCCGCGGCAAAGGATACCGCGACGAGAAGGGCCATCATGGAGGCAATGACTTGAATTTTCATAATCTATTTTCCTGGGTAAAGTTGATGGTATTCGGAAAGGGAAAGCCCCATCCGGCTAATGAGTTCCGCAAAAGCGATGTTGTACTTGCACACGGCGTAATAGTAGGACTTTTGCAGCTGAAGATTGTCCGTATAGGCGGAAACCAGCGCGCCCGCATCCGACGGATCCAGGTCGTACTTCATCGCCGCGCTTTTTAAAATCGATTCGCTCGCGCGAAGGCTCGTTCTGAGGCTTTCCACCTTTTCAAAAGCGCCCTTCGTCTGGATATACTGTTCTTCGAGCTGGAGCAAAATTCCGTTTGCCGCGTAATTTTCCTTCATTTTGAGCGCGCGAAGTTCCGTCCGGGCCGAAACATACGAGCTCCAGCTGTTCCAGAGGTTTAAATTGTAGCGGACGCCAAATCCGAAAGACCCGGAAATTTTGTTGACGGCGTCCTGCGCAAAGGCGTTCTTCTGGATGGCGGTACGGTCGCCCGCCCAGGACTTTACGTAAGTAAATTCGCCCATAATGAAGAATTGCGGTCCGAGCTTCGCCTCGGCGAGTTCGAGCTGGTATTTTCGGGCTTCAAGGCCCGCGCCAAGGCGCTTTAGGTCCGGATGGTGCTCGGCGGCAATCGCCTGCGCCTCTTCGAGCGTCGGAAAATATTCCGTGCGCACCGAAAGAACCGTATCGACCGGTGAAAAGGTTTCCGAGGAATCGAGCCCGAGAGAAAATTTGACGGCGAGTTTCACCCGCGAAAGTCCGTTTTTCGCATCGATTTCCGCTTCGTCGAGCGTGTGACGGTTCGCCTTGAGCTTCAACAGGTCGGTCTGCGAAACATTCGGAGCATCCTCGTCGAGAGCCTCTTCCAGCTTTTCCTCGGCGCGGTCCATCTGGCGTTTTGCGTCGGACACAAGACGGTTCATTTCGAGCGCGAGCAGATAATTGTAGTAATACGTCTGCAGCTCCACGTTCTTTTCGTGTTCCTTCCCCACGACGTTCATCGTCTGCTGCCGCAAATCCGCTTCGGCGGCCTTTTTCCCGACCTTGTATTGTCCGTAGTTTAACGGCTGGACGGCCTTGATCTGCGTCCCGAAAAAGGGTCCCATCTTGGTAAAGTCCCACGTATCGACAGAGTCTCCCCAGTCGTCAATGCTTTCCTTTAGGCCGGGAGCGGGTCCCACCATCATCGAAACCTCGAACTTGGAAAGTATCGCCGCGTTCCGAACCGCATCGATCCGATTCTTTTTCGCCTCGGTCGAATACCGCGATTCCGCAAGCATCGGGTCGCTCGAAAGCCCCCGTTCCACAAACCCATTCAGGTCATAGCGCACTTCCGAAGCGAAAGCGACCGACAAAAGCAAAATGGGCAAAAACCGGAAAATCACTTTGCAAAAGTAGAAATCTATTTGTCATCTCCCATTCTTTCTCCGACAAGCTGCCGTAATTTCCGATATTTGGCAAGGACCTCTTCATAATAAAAGGATGGAATCGGGGAACGGTCCCGAATTTTCGCATCGACGCTTCCCTGCCCCATATTGTAGGCGACAATCGCTTTTTTCAAATTCCCGTAACGGCCGACAAGACGCATCAGGTAGGCGCTTCCCACGACAATGCTCACCTCGGGACGCATCAGGTCTTCGGCGCGTTCCACCCGCAGCCCGAACCGTTTTCCGATGGCCTGCGCCGTCGGAACCTTCAATTGCATCAGCCCATACGCCCCGGACTCCGCGCCGCTGCGAAACCGTCCCTTCGCATAGGGATTTCCGCGGCTTTCCTGAAACACGATGGAAGGGATCAACAGCGGATCAAAGCCGTAGTTCCGCGAAATGGCCCAGATTTCGCTGCTGAGCTTTGCCTTTTGCCTTTCGGAAAGCTGCTTTTTGGAAATGATGTCCAGCGCAAGGTAAATTTGCGCATAGTCGAGCGTCCACTTCCGATACTTTTCCCATTCCGAAATTTCCTTCTGCAAATTGGATTCCTCTACGGCAAGGCGCTTGAGTTCCGTCGAGTTGTAAAACCACATGCCGAAAAACGCCGCGAGAAAAATTCCCAGCAAGGCGAGGATAGCCCCGGTCCAAAAAGCGGAAATTTCGACCTTATTTTTCACGGCGTCGTTCCTCGATTCCGTCCAGATATTTCGTCCAGCTCCGAATTCGAAGTTCCGATTTTTTCGAGGTCGTCGAATCGACGATAAGCCCCAGGTTTTTTAACGGGCCAATCATCGACTGCAAATATTCCAGTTCGCCCTGCATTTGACGGGATTCGTCTTCCATTTCGACGAGGCGCGTTTCCCGCGCGCGGATATCCGTTTCCTGGCTGCGGATAATGCCAAAAAGTCCAAGGAAGAGAATGGCAAAAATACCGACGAGAATCGTTGCGATGGCGGGGCTCAGCCGGACGCCCGTCTGCCGATTGTAGGAGGCTCCCGTCACAAGCAAAGTCCGGAGCATTCCGGGCTTTCGATAGGTCTTCCAGTCCGCCGCCACGTTAAAAATATGCTCATAGCGGCTAAAGAACCTTTTGTTTTCCTCGCCATTAAAAACGAGAACAAGTTCCGCTTCCTTCCGCCTTGTAATTTCCAAAAATTCAAGAAACATCGGAAGGTAGCTTTCTTCCGTAAAGCGGGCCTTGTCGATGTCCAAAAACCAGAGTTTTCCGGGGCCTTCCAAAAGGCTCGTCATCTTTTCGCGGAAAGACGCCTGTTGCGTAAAACCGAAAGTTCCTCCGACGCGGATATAGACGGTCCCGCCGGATTCCTCCACAAACAAGTCAATCTGTTCCGCTTTCATAAAAAGAGCCCTCTCCGCGAAAAGTCCATCCGCACCTTGAGACTTTCAATGTTCTGGCCCGCAAGTTCCACGTCCCAAAATACGAACAGCCGAATGCCCTGCACATCGGTCGGCGCCGCGGAGTGCGAAGCCCCCATTATCCAGGAAAGCGCTATTCGGGCCGGGCGTTCAAAACGGAACCGGAACGCGTAAGAAAGCAGTCCGTCCTTCAGGACTATCTCCGAAGCCTCGGGGTAAAGAAGCGGTTCCGTGCCGTCGAGCGAAACTTTTCGGCCGTCGATTTTAAGCGAATACGCCCGCTTCCCGAACACCTGTCGAAATCCGAGGGAAAGTTCCGTTCCGAAGTAGGCCCGAACCGTCGAAAAAGTCCCGTTCGAAAGCGCATAGGAAACGTCCAGCGCGGAATTTTTCCTTACAAGCGCAAAGCGTTTCTCCACGTGCAAAACGTGCCTTTCGTTTTCGAGATCCGCCATTTGCTCGGAGCGCATCAAAACCCCGAGGGAATCCTCCGAGCGTTCAATCTGGTAGTCATAGGGCGAAACGAGCGCCCCGGAGCCGTCGTTTAGCGCCGAATCGATTTGACGAAAATCCGAAACGGATTTCGGGAGCAGATGATCGACAAACGCCCGCGGAATGTCGCCGTTCTGTTTGAGGGAACTTACGAGGTTCACCCGGGAATCCTTATACACCAGCGTGCGGAGAGAGGCCCCGCTATGCTGTTCGAGCAAAAACTGCACGGACGGCCCGTTCACCAGAATCTGGCGGTAGCCGTTCCGCAAAAAGTCCGAGACCTCGACGCGGCGGCCGTCGAGCCTTGCCATTTTTTCAATGTCCCTTTCGACGGCGATGATCTCGCGACTGCCTTTCCACCGGACGACCGGGCTGCGGATGCCCTTTTCGTCATACAGGTCCGCATAGTATTCCGGAGCCATCACGGGCAAAAGCCTTTCCTGGACGATTCGGGCTTCCTTTTCGCCGAGCATCGATTCCGCATGGGAATTTGCAATCAAAAGCGACTTGTGCATCAGGTCGGATTCCGGGCGGCGCAAAAGAAGTTCCCGGCAGCTGCGCGACCCTTTGGGGAGCCCGACCGAGCTTCCGACGCCGCTCATCAGGTTCACCTTTCCGCGGGAGGGCTCCTCGAACAGGTGCGAGAGCGTCCAGAGCCGGTTCGGTACGCGAGAAAGGTTCTCGCGGATTCTTTCGAAAAACGCATCGATTGCAGCCGCATCCGTCACGGGAACGGGAAGCGCAAGCGTCCACGTGTTATCGCTCTCGCCCAAGGATTCCGCCATCGAAAGAAACTCGTCCGGGCCTTTCAAAAGCGCCCCGCTCAAATCCTCCGCCACGGGCAAAAGCTGCATTACGGAATCCCGGTCCTCCGTCGTAAACCATCCGGAAACGCGCGTCGCAAGTCCGAGGCACTCCTGCAGAGAGCTTTCCGAAACCAGCGCATAGCGGAACCCGTACCGCGCAAGGACCTCGGTCATCGCAATTTCCCACGACATCGACGAGGAAAAATACCCCGCGGGCTCCGACAAAAAAACCTTTTCGAGAAGCGAAGAAAGCTTTTCGATTTGCATTTTTTGAAGCACGGTCGGAAACAGCGGAAGCATCGGGTCGTAAAATCCCCCGCCGAGGACTTCGAGGTTCCCCTCGCGAATCGCGCTTCGCATGTTCACGACGCACGCGACGTTCCGGCGGTTCCAGACCACCGCCACGCGGCCCGGCAAAAAGAGCGAAAATCGAAGTCTGTCGGAGACAAGGCACGAGTTGACGCGCTCGGCAATCCGGGAAAACAGCGGGTCAAAAGCGCCTTTTTCCCGGGAAAAAGGCTCCTTCACATAAAGCAGAATGGCAAGATTCAGGGGCTTCATTCCCTAAAAATAACACAAATCGGCAAAAATGCACAGCCAATCAAGAAAAAGCAAAAATTTCGCCTTTTTCGAGACCGACAAATCTATATTATGGGAAAAGGAACTTTTCTAAAGGATTTCATATGCTCACCTACCAAGAGGCATACGCCATCGCATCCAAGGCCCACGCCGGTCAGACCGACAAGGCCGGCGGCCCCTACATTGATTTTCTCCAGAATGTCGCCGATTACCTCAAAAACAAGGGGGAATCCGAAGAGGTCCAGATTCTCGCCATTCTCCAGGACTCCCTCACGTCCTCGACAAAGCTTACCCCGGACGACCTGCTGCAAATGGGCGTCTCCGCCGAAATGGTCGAACTCATCCAGAAAATGACCTATCACAAGGACCAAAGCTGGATAGACGAATACAGCTGCAAGCTGATGGCCGAGGGCGTCCCCGCCGAAGAAGCGACCTACGAGGCCCGCGAAAAGGAATTCGTCAACTTTGTAAAGACGCTCAAGTCGAACCCGGTTGCGGCCAAGGCCAAGGCCGCCATCCTCAACGTTCTCCTCGAAGACAAGTATGTCCACAGGCACGAGCGCCGGGAACTCAAGACCAAGTTCCGTCTCAAGAAGTATAAAGCGGCCATCGAGGCCCTCGAAGAATAAAAAGCAAAAGGGAGGTCTTTAAAAAGGCTTCCTTTTTCTACATTTAAACCGCCTTTTAACACAAGATTAGAAAGGACAACGCCAATGAGCAAGACTATCTATAATTTCAGCGCAGGTCCATCCACGCTGCCGAAACAAGCCACCAAGGAAGCCGCCGAAGCGATTGCAAACTTTGCGAACACGGGCGTGGGCATTCTTGAAATCAGTCACCGCACCCCGGCAGTCGAGGGCATGGTCGAAGACACGAACGCGACCCTCCGGAAGCTGATGGGCATTCCCGAAGACTATGAAATCGTCTATCTCGGCGGCGGCGCATCGCTCCAGTTCTGCATGGTTCCGATGAACCTCCTCGAACCGGACGGAACGGCCGACTACATCAACACGGGCGTCTGGGCCAACAAGGCGCTGAAAGAAGCCAAGGCTCTCGCGAGCGGCGTCAAGGAAATTGCGACGTCCAAGCCGGACAACTACACGCACCTGCCGAAGGAATACACCCAGACTCCGGGCGCGACCTACCTGCACATCACAAGCAACAACACCATCTACGGAACCGAATACTTCAAGTTTCCGAAAGCGGAAAGCGGCTATCTCGTCGCCGACATGAGCTCCGACATTCTCTCCCGTCCGATAAACGTCAAGGACTTCGGCATGATCTATGCCGGCGCCCAAAAGAACATGAGCTGCGCGGGCGTCACGACCGTCATCATCCGCAAGGACATTCTGGGCAAGGTCAAGCGCTACATTCCGACGATGCTCAACTACCAGACGCACATCGACGGCAAGAGCATGTTCAATACGCCTCCCGTCTTCGCCATCTACGTGATGAACCGCGTTCTGCACTGGCTCGACGGCAACGGCGGCATCGCCGAAATGGAAAAGACGAATATCCAAAAGAGCGGACTTCTCTACGACTTCCTCGACAACTCGAAGCTCTTTACGGGAACCGCGGCCAAAGAGGACCGTTCCCGCATGAACATCCCGTTCGTCTTCCGGAAGGATGCGATTGACGCCGCAAAGAACGACGAACTCCAGAAGGAATTCCTCGCCTTTGCCAAGGATCAGGGCTTGGAACAGCTCAAGGGCCACCGCTCGGTCGGCGGCTTCCGCGCGAGCCTCTACAACGCGATGCCCCTCGAAGGCGTCAAGGAACTGGTCCGCGTCATGGGCGAATTCGAGAAGAAAATTCTCGGTTAGCCGTTTTCAATGCATTTAGGAAAAGTCCCCGCACGGCGGGGACTTTTCTTTTTTTGAAAAATTTTACGGCGCACGGATTTTCAGTCTATATTTACTTCCATGAGCAATTTGCATTTTTTTGCATCGGGCAAGGCCATTTTCCGACAGCTGATTCGTTACCTGCTGACCGGGGGACTCGCCTTTATTGTTGACTTCGGAATTTATGCATTTTGCGAGTATAGTCTGGAATGGCACTATCTGCTTGCAAACCTGGCCGGGCTTGTGGCCGGACTCGTTCTGAATTACAATCTGAGCGTCAAATGGGTTTTTGCCGATTGCAAGCGCAGTCTGGAATCTCGCAAGACGGCGGAATTTGCCGTTTTTACGCTCGTGGGAATTGTCGGCATCGGCATCAACGAACTTTCGATGTTCTTCCTCATCGCCGAGCTCCAGGTGCCGGATCTGATTTCAAAAATCATCGCCGCGGCCATTGTTTTGGTGTGGAACTTCTGCGGTCGCAAGCTCACTTTATTTAGGGAAAGGAAAGAATAATGCTTCACGAAAACGAGACCGGAAAAATCGCCGTCATCGCGGGAGCGGGGCCGGCAGGTCTAACGGCCGCATTGGAACTTCTCCGCACAACCAACATAAAGCCGGTCATTTTTGAATCCGAAAGCATCGTGGGCGGCATTTCCCGGACGGAAAAGCACAACGGGAACCGCATGGACATCGGCGGGCACCGTTTTTTCAGCAAAAGCGACGCGGTCATGGACTGGTGGAAAGAAATTCTTCCCCTGCAGGGAGCGGCGAGCCGCGACGACATGGCAATAGGCCGCAAGGTTCCCCTGGAAAAAGGCGGACCCGACCCGGAAAAGGAAGACCTTGTGATGCTTTGCCGAAGCCGCCTGAGCCGGATTCTCTTTTTGCGCAAGCTCTTCGACTATCCCGTTTCCCTGAACGGCGCCACCATCCGGGGGTTAGGCCTTTGGCGGATGTTCAAAATCGGACTCAGCTATCTGAAGGTTCAATTGCTCCCGGCCCGAAAGGAAAAAAGCCTCGAGGATTTTATGATCAACCGGTTTGGCGTGGAGCTTTACCGGACGTTCTTCCGGGATTACACCGAAAAACTCTGGGGCGTTCCCTGCAACGAAATCAGCCCGGAATGGGGCGGGCAGCGCATCAAGGGACTTTCCGTTTCAAAGACCGTGGCTCACGCCGTCAAACAAATTTTTGCCAAGAAAAAGCCATCGGAAACCGTGGAGGCAATCAGCCAAAAAGGCACCGAGACAAGCCTTATCGGACAATTTCTCTACCCCAAATTCGGACCGGGCGAACTTTGGGAAACCGTTGCCAACAAAATCCGGGAGCTCGGCGGCGAAATTCATCTGAACGCCCGAGTGTCCAAAGTGAACCGCGAACACAACTGCATCACAAGCGTATCGGTTGATTTCGAAGGACGCTCGGAAACCGTCCCGTGCGACTACTTCCTGAGCACCATGCCGGTCAAGGATCTTGTTACGGCCCTTGAAAGCGAAAAAGAGCCCGTCCCCGAAGATGTAAGACGCGTCGCCAATGGACTTGTTTACCGCGATTTCATGACGGTCGGGCTTCTGCTCGACAAACTGGAAATCAAAAATCCGGCAAAGCCCGGAACGCCCGAAAGCAAACTGGATTTCGTCGCCGACAACTGGATTTACGTGCAGGAAAGCGACGTGAAACTGGGACGCATCCAAATTTTCAACAACTGGAGTCCCTACCTCGTCCGCGATCCGAAAAAGGTTTGGATAGGACTGGAATATTTTGTAAACGAAGGCGACTCCATGTGGGCCATGCCCGATGCGGACTTTATCCGCTTTGCCGTAAGCGAGCTGGAAAAGATTCACGTCGCGCGGGCGGAATCGGTACGCGATGCCGTCGTTTTCCACATCAAAAAGGCCTACCCCGCCTACTTTGGCACCTACAGGGAATTTCATAAAATCCGGGAGTATCTCGACCCCGTCGAAAACATGTTCCTCATGGGACGAAACGGCATGCACAAATACAATAACATGGATCACAGCATGCTGACCGCCATGGAAGCCGTAAAATGCATCCGTGAAAATTCCTCGGACAAGACGGACCTTTGGAACGTAAACACCGAAGAAGACTATCACGAAAAAAAGTAGAGAGCCTTCGTCATGAAGAAAGTTTTCACATGCCCGGAATTCTACTGCATCCTCGCCATTTTCATTTGCTTCGGACTTTTATATTATGGGCAAGTCCGCATCGAAAATGTTTTTTTGCAACAGGATCTTTCACAAAAGCATCCCGATGAAAAGCCGATTACGCTTCCGTTTGCCCAAAAGATGGACGCCGGAAAATATTTTCACGTCACCTTTGTCGTTTCAAACCCGCTAAACATTCCCTACGACCTGAACATCGTTCCGGACGACTGCGCCGAATCCGTCACGGTAAACGGATCCTCCATTTCGCTTAAAAATTATCCCGGGAAATGCAATTTCGGGAAAGGCTTTTTGTTTCCGCATTCCGTCATTTCGCACTTTCAAAAAGGCTCTAGGACCGATTTCGGAATTTTACTGATGAACAAGGGCGGAAAAGGCGGAATAAACGTTTTGCCGAAGGTCCACAGTTTTTTGCCGTTCTTTTTAAAATGCGCCATCCCATTCTTTTTCGGACTTCTGGCCCTTTTCGTGGCAAGGCGCCTGAAGCTCGGCCCCTTTTTGCTTTTTTGCGTTCTGGCGGGAGTGATTTTGCGCTTTGCCATGTTCTACGGCCTTCCCTATAACAAGTTTACGCATGACGTGGACGGACATCTGGATTACATCCAGTATATCGTCAACAATCACACGCTTCCCGACGCAAAGGATTGCTGGTCCTGTTATCACCCGCCGGTCTATTACACGGCGGCAACTCCTGCATTTTTGTTCGGCGGCCTTCTGGGCTACACTTCGCCTTCCGGCGCCCAGACATTTAGCCTTGCGCTATCAATCGTTTTGCTGCTCGGCGGATTCATTCTATTGAAAGACATTCTCTCCGGCGCGCCTCTGGGAATTACGGCCATCCTTTGGACCGTCTGGCCAACTCTTCTTTTGGTCGCTCCCCGAATCGGAAACGACCAGATGTTCTATGCGATGCACGTTCTGAGCCTGATTGCCGGGTTCGGCTACCTGAAAGACGGAAAAGGGAAAAAACTGATTGCGGCGGTGCTCGCCGCGGCCCTTGCCGCATGGACAAAATCAACGGGCTACATTACCGTCGGACTTGTTTTCCTGATTTCCGTTTTCGGATATTTCAGGACAAACGGATTTCACCGTCCGTCCAAACCGGAAATTGTCGGCTGGATTCTGCTCGTTTTCACTTTGGCGGGCCTGGCCGTCGAAAAGGCTCTGGGCGGAGACCTGGTCTCAAACGCCACCGGAATAAATCACAGGCTCAAAGTCGAAACCGAGGCCTGGAACTTTCTGTATTTTGACTTGAAAACCTTTTTAACGGTGCCTTATACAAATCCATGGGAAAATGGTCTCGGCCGGGAATATTTTTTCAATTACGCCTTTAAAACTTCGCTCTTCGGAGAATTCAAGCTGACCGAAACGCAATTCGGACGGACGCTTGCGACGTTTGTCAGCCTCTCGTTCCTCGGTCTGGTTGTTTTTGCCGTCCGAGGCTGGTGGAAGACCAAAATGAACATTTACCACTGGATGCTGCTTATACAGGGAATTGCATTCCTTGCCGCCCTTGCCTACCTGCGATACAAATATCCGTATGCCTGCAGCAACGACTTCCGCTACATCATGCCCGTTCTGCTGAGCTTTATTCCCTACGTGGGACTGGGCGTCTATTCCGAGAATGCGTCCGTCAAATGGAAAGTTCTCGGAAGCATCACGGTGGCCGTTTTCGCGATCTGTTCCGTGATGCTGATGGCAAAGATTTTTGCCTAATCGCCGTCGATGCAGCGGACCGAATAGGCGTTGTCCTTGTTCGGAGCGAGTTCGCGGACCATGTTGTCGCCCATCCGTCCGAGCACCCAAATCCAGATGGTTTCGTTTCGGCCGTTTTGGGAGCTCCAGAATGCGGTATATTCGCCCATTTCGACATAGCGGAATCCGCGGCCGAGGACTTCGCGGCGGCCGGAGCCAAACGCGGTAAAGCCGTAATCGTCCGTTCCGCCTCCGCCCTGCCAGCCCGAACGCGCCTTGAGCTTTGTCGCAAACGCTCCGCACTTTTGGACGCCGTCATAGCAGCCCGTAAGCCCGGTCAGCATCTGTTGCCATTCGCGGTCCCGCGGAAGATGAAACCCCTTGGGGCACGCCTTGCGTGCGCCTTCGAGCGTGTAAAGTCTTCCGCTCCGTCCGCAATAGACGTCCTTGTCGTCATAGCACCAGGACTCTCCCGGAATGTTGTAGTTGACGTTTTGGGCGAGCCACGTCCGACCGTCAATTTGAATCGTCCGGTAAACCTGCCCGTCGCGAACGTCCGTGATTGCGCCCGAGTTCCGCTTGACCTCGGCGTAATGTTCCTGTTCCTCGATCCGGTATTCGGCAAGCTGGTCGCGGCGACGCCTGTCGGCCTGTTCGCGGTTTTCCTTCCACCACTTTTGCGCCGAAGGATTCTTGAACTTGACGCGCATATTCCGAAGCGCATAAACTTCATCACCGCAGGCAATATCGACGCCCTTGACATCGACCACCAGCTCATCCTTGCCAAAGGTCTGCGGGCCCTCGATGTAAGAAATCCAGGCTTCCTTCGTCTTGTTGCATTCGCCGTAAAAGCGCTTGTTTTCGACCGTGTCCGCGGAAACCTTCATTTCGCCCGAGACGGCAAAGTCGAACTTATCGCTTTTGACGGCAAAGGAAACGGGCAGCTTTTCGCCGTAATATTCATATTTGAAAAAGCGCACCTGACCGACTATTTTCGCACTTTCGTATTCGCCGCGGCCTTCCGCCCGGAAAATCGCGTCCCAGGTGCGGGGAGGAACCGCAAAAAGGCTCGTCGAGAGCAGCAAAAGTCCGAGCGAGGCATTCAAAAATCGCATACTAAAGTTCCCTTTCAAGCAAGCGGGCCGCTTCCTTGGCAAAATAGGTCCAAATGATTTTCGCACCGGCCCGGCGAATGCCCATCAGGCTTTCGAGAACAACCCGTTCGCGGTCGAGCCAGCCGTTTTGTGCCGCGGCGCAAAGCATCGCATATTCCCCGCTCACCTGGTAGGCGGCGACGGGGACTTTCGAGAAGTTCGCCACTTCCCGCAAAACGTCCAGATAGTAGCAAGCGGGCTTCACCATCACGACGTCCGCGCCTTCCGCAATGTCCAGCGCGACTTCCCGGATTGCCTCGATGCGGTTTCCCGGATCCATCTGATACGTTTTCTTGTCTCCGGCCTTGGGCGCCGAATCCAGGGCGTCGCGGAACGGTCCGTAAAAGGCGGAAGCGTACTTGGCACTGTAGGCGAGAATCGACGTATTCGTCAAATGTTCCCCGTCAAGAGCCTTCCGAATGGCGCCGATCCGCCCGTCCATCATATCGGAAGGGCAAACAAAGTCCGCACCGGCCCGTGCATGGCAAAGCGCCATCTTGCAAAGAACTTCCACCGTTTCGTCGTTCAGAATTTCACCGGTCTCGGAGACGATGCCGTCATGTCCGTCAATGTTGAACGGGTCCAGGGCGACGTCCGTCATCACGACGACATCCGGAAATTTGTCCTTGATCTTTTTGACGCATGTCGGAACAAGGCCCGCGGGGTTGTAGCTTTCCGTGCCGCGGTGGTCCTTTTTGGATTCCGCAATGGACGGAAACGGCGCAACGGCCCGAATTCCGAGCGAGACGCACTCTTCGATTTCCTTGAGCAGGACATCGACCGTTTTGCGAGTCATTCCGGGCATCGAAGGAATAGGTTCTTCCTTTGCCGAACCTTCCATAATAAAAACAGGATAGACCAGGTCGCGGACGGAAAGTTCCGTTTCGCGCACAAGGTCGCGCACCGTTGCATTCTTGCGGTTGCGGCGCGGGCGTTCCAAAAGCCCGGATGTAAAAGACGAAGACATACACATTCCTCTTCAAAAAAATCAGCGCATTTTTCCGGAGCGGAGAACGTCCATCATATCAAACGGGCGACCGTTCCCTTTGGAAATTTCACCAGCAAGGAAGTTCACCGCATCCACGGAGCCTTCCGCATAAATCTTTCGGCCGCAAACATTGTGACGGAATTCAAAGTGCACCGTGCCGTCCGCACTGTCGAGCGAATAGGTGTGAAACGCGTGTCCCGAAAGATATTCCTCGGGAACGTGCATTTTTTCCATCGAATCCCTATCATTCCGAACCTTCACAATTTGACTTTCGTCAAACGCAAGTCCCATCTTTTCAAAGGACTTGGCCACGGCCTTTGCCGTTCCGCTCGTATCGGCCTTTGTCTTTTGGTGGCTTTCCACAATCGAAAGGCGGTAACCGTCAAACGCGGTCGGGAACGTTTCGGAGAGCCATTCAATCATCGCCTGAAACGCGACAATCTGCTTTGCCATGTTCGGAGCGATGACGCTCGGATGGTTTGCCTCCCGAACGAGCTTTTTGAGTGCTTCGCGGTCGCCGCCGGTCGTTCCCATCACAAAGGGGATTTTGTGCGCCACGTAAAACTCGGCGTTTTCGTTTACGGCCGTCGGATGCGTAAAATCGACAGCGATGAAGCCCGGATAGGCATCGAGAACCTTTTCGATTTCCGCTTCGCGGTTCGAGGGCTTTAGAAGGCGAATCTTTTTTCCGGCCACGTCCGATTCGTTTTCAACGATCTGCTCTCCCGTCAAGGAAAAAGGCACAAGTTCAAGTCCACGGGCCACGCATGTTTCCGCAACGATCCTTCCCATGTTTCCGGGGATACCGTTCACCATTACGAATGTTGCCATCTAAGCACTCCTTGCCGTTCGGCGCTATTTTTTCCAAAGATAGCAAATGAAAAAAAATTAAATTACAGGCATGACAAAACCCAAAATCATTTGCCACATGGTCATGTCCCTCGACGGACGAATCGACTGCTCCATGGTGGAAAAAATCGAAACGGACGACTACTACGAGGCCCTGAATTCCTTTGCGTGCGACAGCACCATCGAAGGCAGGACGACCGTTCAAATGCACTACGCAAACCCGACCCCCTTTTCGGAATCAGGAAAAGCCGTCGGACGGGAATGCTTTTACAAGGCAGCGGAAGGCGGCTACCAGATTTTTGTCGATACAAGGGGAACGCTCACTTACCCCGAAGCGTCCGAAGAAAATAGGCTTTGCCTTCTCGGAGAACAGGCGAAGGATTCCTACCTGAAATATCTGGAAAGCATCGGATGTTCCTACATCGTATGCGGAAAGGACCGCATCGATTTTCACCGGGCCGTCGAAATTCTCGCTGAAGACTTTGGCGTCAAAAGACTCGCCGTTGTCGGAGGCGGACGCCTGAATGCCGCATTTCTCAAAGCGGGACTTCTCGATGTCATCAGCGTCATGATTTCTCCGGGCATCGACGGCCGGGAGGGCGAACCCGCCCTTTTTGACGGGCTCGAAAAATCCGAAGTCCCCGTCAAAATCAAACCGATCGGTTGCAAAATGATGCGGCACGGAACCCTCTGGGTTCAATACACGCCAGAGAGTTCGAGTAAAAATTCCTAGCGATCGACGCGAATCAGTTCCGGGCCGCCTTGGCCCGGAAGCGGTGCAAATACAAGCACACGGGCCTTTGACGGAATTCCGTCCGGGCCCGTCATTTCGCATTCAAAGACGTAGTTCATCCCGGCGACAACCTGGGACGAAACGTTCTTCGGCACAAGATGCAAGTAGGCGTAATCCGCGGTCGCCTTGAAAAACACGGTCGAATCCTCGGCGGAAAGTTCCCGAGCCTCGGAGTACGCTCCCACGAGATTTTCTTCATTTTCGAAGTTTGAAAACCCGGCGAGAAATTGTACGACTTCATTTGCGGCCTTGGAAATTCGCTTGTGCGAAATGCCGAACGGCTTCGTCACGGTGGCCTTTGCCGCAAGGTCCTGAATTTCCTTTGCGCTGTTCTGCATGCCGCCGCTGCCGTAAGTGCAGAACGGGACAATGACTTTTCCCGTCAAGTCGTTGGAATCCAAAAAAGTGTAGATGGGCGGAGCAAACGTTCCGAACATGATCGGATATCCGAGATAGACCGTATCAATTTTAGAAAGATCGACTTTTGCGTTCAAAAGTTTTGGCCAGGCCTTTGCCGAGCGTTCTTCCTTGACGCGGGCGATTGTGCTGTCATACGTCGAAGGATACGGATTTTCGAGCAAAAGTTCTACGCTGCGGGCATTCAGATTTTTTTGAAATTCCACGGCGAGAGCCTTCGTTGTCCCCGTCTGCGAATAATACACGACCAGCGCCTTTTTCTCCGCGTCCTTTTCACAGCCGACAAGCAGCCCGAAGAGAACGGCCAACATTCCGATTTTGCAAAAGGGAACCTTTAAAAATTGCTTTGGTAAAGAAAATTTGAGTGAGACCAAGCGATGGCAGGAATG
>CAVBPX010000008.1:0-54456 GCA_963597395.1 Eggerthellaceae bacterium
GCGGAATGGATTCTACCTGCCTGCCCGCAGCAGGCGGGCCTGTCGGCAGGCAGGTCACTCCCTTCGGTCGCTCCAGAATGACATGTGACAAAAAATGTCACGGTCGGAGGAGGGCCTTATTCGTGGTAGAGCTTTGCCGTCTGATACTTGGGTGCGGTCGTGAGGTTTACGCGGAGCCTGCGGAACACATCGACGTCCACCTGGGCGAGAATGACGCTCGCATGGACTTCGGCGTGTTTCAGTTCGGGAAGTTTTTCGAGGGCGCGCTTTGCGTTGTCGTCGGTGAGGGCGCATATCGAAAGGGCGACCAGAACCTCGTCCATGTGAAGTCGCGGGTTCTTGTGCCCGAGCTGTTTTGTCTTTAAAACCTGAATCGGCTCGATGACCGTGGGCGAGAGCAGCTGCACCTCGTCCGGGAGCTTTGCCAAATGTTTCAGCGCATTTAAAAGCATCGACGAGCACGCTCCGAGGAGGGATGTCGTCTTGCCCGTGATAAGCGTTCCGTCCGGAAGTTCGATTGCGACGGCGGGGCTCCCCGTCTCCTCGGCCTTCTTTTCGGCGACGACGGCTACCTTCCTGTCTTCGGGCCTTATGTGCGCCTGTTCCATCACGAGCTTCAGCTTATAGACCTGATCCTCTTCGGCATGTCCCTTGCGAACCTGGCACATCGCGTTGTAGTAGCGCCGGATGATTTCCGCATTCGCCGCTTCGCAAACCGCACGGTCGTCGATGATGCAGTTCCCGGCCATGTTCACGCCCATGTCCGTCGGGGACTTGTAGGGAGACTCTCCCATGATGCGGTGGAAAATCGCGTTCAGGACGGGGAACACTTCGACGTCGCGGTTGTAGTTTACCGTTGTTTTCCCGTAGGCTTCCAAATGGAACGGGTCTATCATATTCACGTCGTTCAGGTCCGCCGTGGCTGCCTCGTAGGCGAGGTTCACCGGATGCTTTAGCGGAATGTTCCAGATGGGGAACGTCTCGAACTTGGCATATCCGGCCTTTACGCCATGCTTGTTTTCGTGGTAGAGCTGCGAAAGGCAGACGGCCATCTTTCCGCTGCCCGGTCCGGGGGCGGTCACCACGACCAGCTCGCGTGACGTTTTCACAAATTCGTTTTTGCCGTAGCCGTCGTCGCTTACAATCAATGGAATGTTCGCCGGGTAGCCTTCGATGGGGTAGTGCCGGTAAACCTTTAGCCCGAGGCCTTCGAGCTTCTTTTGGTAGGCGACCGCGCTTGCCTGGTTTTCGAAGCGGGTCAGCACGACGGAACTCACATAGAGACCATAATCGCGGAACGCGTCAATGAGCCGCAGAACGTCCATGTCGTAGGTGATGCCGAGGTCGCCGCGGACCTTGTTCTTTTCGATGTCGCCCGCGTGAATCGCGATGATGATTTCCGCCTTGTCCTTGAGCTTTTCGAGCATCCGGATTTTGCTGTCGGGAGCAAAGCCCGGAAGGACGCGCGAGGCGTGGAAGTCGTCAAAGAGCTTGCCGCCGAATTCCATATAGAGCTTGCCGCCGAACTTCGCAATGCGTTCCGCAATTTTTTCGGATTGCATCTTGAGGTAGGCGTCGTTGTCAAAACCGATTTTATACATAGGGGAGGAACCTTTTTTTGATGGCAAAAATAGCAAATTGAAGGCGGCTTTTACAGGATTGGAATCAACGCTGCATTGATGGTAAATGCTTTTCATTCCAGGAACAGTTGCAGCACCCGGTTCGGAAAGAGCTTTTTGAGCTCCGCGTCGAGGCGTGTGTGAACTTCCCTGTAGCGGAAAATGTCAAAGGTTTTGTCGTCCTTCGGCGAGATTGTGACGTCGATTTCGTAGCTCGAGCCCACGTGAAAAAGCAACACGCGCTGCAGGCGAAAGTCCTTTCCGATGTTTTCGCGGACAAGTTTTTCGGTGCGGCTTCGGAGCGGTGCGTTTTGCGTCGTGCGGCCTATCAGCGAAAAGAAGGACCTCGAAACGAGCCGCACGGGCGATGGCAAAAGAAAGAGCGAAATGACGATGACGATCATCGAGTCGCCGATGTAGTTCAGAAAGGAAAGCGCGGAATCCGACGGAACCTTTGCCATGAGAATCAGCGCGATTCCCGTCCCGATGGTGACAAAGGTGTCCATGTAGGCCGAAACGGTTTCGGACTTGAGAATGGGACTTTCTCCGCGCGTCTTTTTTAGCTGGGCGCGGTAGTAAAACCAGACGCCTCCACAAAAGAAGACCATCCCTATCGTATAGACGAGGAGCGGAACAAAATGCAAAGGCTCGGCGTCTCCTCCGTCCGACGTGCGAACGAACTTCACGATGTTTCCCGCGCCTTCGAAAATCGCATACACGGTAATCGCAATCAGAAGGATTCCCTGTAACATCGCATAGACGTTCTCGACGCTGTAGATGCCGAACGGATATTCGTCGCTTGTCACGTCCCGCTTTCGGGTGATGCGGAGCGCGATGATAAAGCTCAGGGCCGAGACCGCGCAAAGACTCCCGTCGAGCGCAAGCGCGTAGGAGTTTGCAAAGAGGTAGCCGACAAATCCGCAAATTCCCATGAGAATGTTTATCCAGATGCCGACCTTCAGCGTGTGGATTTCTATCTGCTTGTAGCTTTCGCCCTCGGATTTCGCAAGGACCAGCCGCGGGAATCTTGTCTTGTTCTGCGCCATATAAAAAATATACAGTCCGATTCGAAAATCAGGACTGCATTATTTCGTGCAAGTTGGAATGTCTTGGCCCGCGGACCGATTCTTTTGACTAGGTGCGGCTTTCGGCCGCTTTGGCGGCCGCTGCGCAAGCCTTCTTTTCGCTGTGGATGCTTGCGAGGTTTTCGAAGTACTGGATAAAGCTCAGCGCTCCGACGGCGAGGAATCCTATCGCGTAGAGGGCGAGGAACGGACCGATGATGAACTTTTGCGCGCCGATGTAGGCGAGAAGGCCCACAACGCAATAGACGCCCACGGCCACTTCGAGAATGGCGAGGAAGGGGAACTTTTGTGCAAAGTGCGAATGCTTTTTACCGCCGGTCTTGGGCGTGCGGACAAAGGATCCCTGCTTGCCGAAAACGGCCGAGAACCAGGCGCGCGTGTTGCTTACGGCAATGCCCACGCCCATCGCCATCAGGACGGGGAGCGAAAGCATGCGGGTTTTCCAGCCGGTATATCCGGAGCAGCGCTGGGCCACAAAGTAAAGGGTCGAAGGCGCAATGGCCGCGAGGAAGATAAAGCAGAACGCCACGGTGAAAAGCCACGTCGGAAGCTTGGCCACGGGCTCATACCAGGCGAGAAGCGGGTAGGCGCAAAGCGCCGTAAAGAGCATGCAGGGGTGAATCGAGTAGTGGGTCGTGTGCAAAAAGGCGCCGAGCTTGACGCGGAACGGAACCTTGGCCTTGAACACGAGCGGCAGGTCCTTCATCGCGGTCTGGATGGAGCCCTTTGCCCACCGGAACTGTTGCGCCTTGAACGCGTTGATGTCGTCCGGAAGTTCTGCCGGGACAATCACGTCGAATACGAACTTCATCCGCCAACCGGCCAGCTGGCTCCGGTAGGAAAGGTCCATGTCCTCGGTGAGGGTATCGCCTTCCCAGCCGCCCGCGTCGAGAATCGCCTGCTTGCGCCAGACGCCCGCGGTGCCGTTGAAGTTCATAAACAGGTCGCCCCAGCTGCGGGCGGACTGCTCGACCACGAAGTGCCCGTCGATGCCGATGGACTGGGCGAGCGTGAGACCGGATTCCGCGCGGTTTAGGTGTCCCCAGCGGCCCTGCACAAGTCCGACCTTCGGATCCATTACCATGTAGGGGACGGTCTTGAGGAGAAAGTCCTTTTGCGGGACGAAGTCCGCGTCGAAGATGGCGAGAAATTCGCCCCGTGCAATTTCCATGCCCGCCTTGAGAGCGCCGGCCTTGAAGTCCTGGCGGTTTGTGCGGTGGATGAGCTTGATGTCGTAGCCTTCGGCCTGCTTCTCGGCGACCTTGCGCTTCGTGACCTCGTAGCAGTCGTCCGTCGAATCGTCGAGAACCTGAATTTCGTGCTTGTCCTTCGGATAGTCGATGGCGCAGACGGCATCGATCAGGCGTTCGACGCAGTTCGCTTCGTTATATACCGGAAGCTGCGTGGTGACGACCGGGAGGTTTTCCATTTTATTGTCGCGGTAAAACTGGAGGAGGTTCTTTCTGTCCGAAAGGCGCACGCGGCGGCTGTTCTTCAGGAAAAGGTAGATGCTCCAGTAGCAATTGAAACCATAAACGACAAGACCAATTCCGGCGATGACGTAAACGACAAAAAGGATATCTAGAAGATATTGAGCCATGTGATTAAAACCTTTTGCATTTTTATGCTTGGCGGCAAATATAGAAATGCAAACGGGATATTGCTATATTCCTTTGCAGAATTTGTGTTGTTTTATGGAAGAGAATCCCGAACAAAAGTCCCCGCTCGAACGCTGGTATGAGGCAAACCGGAACGATCCGGACCTCGAATTGTCGCTGCGGCTGCTTCTCGGGCATGCGCTGGTGGGTATTTTTCGCCGTTCTCTCCCCGAATCCGCCGTTTTTTCGCCCGAAAAGGCGCTTTCCCTGGTCCAAAGGCTTCCGAAAGGCTCCGTCACGCCTCAAATGGGGGACTGGATCTCGTCTCCCGGCCGGCATGCGCGCGAGCTGCTCCGCTTTTGTGAAAATTCCGGAAACGTTTCCCTTCCGCGCGGGCTTTTGGAAAAGCTCCTTTCCGCGGATGGAACGGTGGATCTCCGCGGCGTGGGCTGCCCCAAAAGCTCGGTCCGGGCGTGTCTCGTAATGCGCGGCCTTTCCGTGGGCGAAGAGGTCCTTTTCCTCGTCGATGACGGGGAACCCGTCGAAAACGTCCCCCGTGCGCTTCTGGAAGAGGGCGAAGAGGTCCTTTTCCGCGAAAAAAAATGCGATTATTGGAAAATTCGGGTACGCAAGGGCGCCTGAACAAAGTAGTTTATAAACGTGACCCATCGGATCCAGATCATTGGAGACGAGTTGTTCGGCGTGGGCGGCGAGGCCGCCGACCTTTTTTCGGAACTGGTCCTTTGCGAGAATCCGTCCCGACCCGTACAGTTCGCCATCTCCGCCACGGTGCGCTATCCCATTGCGACGGTGCAGGAGCGCGCCCCGTCCGACATTTTCGGAAAGCTCGCCGAACGGATAGTCCTTGGACTCGGGCTTCACGAAATGCGGATGCGTCCGAACCCCGAGGAAGTCTTTCTTTCCTACGAGTCCCTCGTTAGCGAGATTCTTTCGAAAACGGCCTCGGTCCTCTACCTTCTGACGATTCCGCGGGAGGCTTTCCCGGATCTTGCCTTCGAGGTGGAATCCTTTAACGCGCGCGTGCGCGCTCTTGATGACGGCGACCGCGTACACGTTCTCGACTTTGCGCGTCACGTGGAGGAGTTCGAGCGCGACCAGGTCTTGCGAGGCAAGTTCGCGCGGAGCCTTTACGATTCAAACGGCATGGCGACGTCCCTTTGCCATATGCTGCTTGGACTTTTTATCGAACGAAGAATTTTTAACATCAAAAAGGAGCCCGAAAATGGACATGTCTGACAAGTTCTATGCGAAGAATGCGGCCTCGGCCCGCGCCTGGGCCGAAACCGAAGAAAAAAAGCGCCCCGCCGCACGCAGGTCCTCGGAACCCAAGGTCGGCAAGTGCGAAAAGTGCGGAAAGGAAGGACCGCTTCGCATGTTCCGCTCCCGCGAAACGGACATCAAGGACGGCGCCGCGAGCTACGGACTGGTCGTCCACTATTACTGCGAGGAATGTTTTCCGAAGAGCCGCCGGGATACGCCGACCGAACCGCCCCCATCGGCTCGGCAGGTTAGGAACCTTCTCCGCGGCGCCAAAAAGAACCTGCGCTGAGGATTAGGCCCGGAAGTCGAGCGCAAACGCCTTGTCGAGAACCGCTTCGAGGCGCTTTCTTCCGGCGGAAAACGGATGTTCCGAAATGACGTCCTTGGCGAATGCGCGGATGAGAAGATCTTCCGCGCGTTTTTTATCGATGCCGCGGCTTTCGAGGTAGAAGATGGATTCCCGGTCGAGAGCGCCGACCGTGTTTCCGTGGGAGCATGCGACGTCGTCGTGATAAATTTTGAGCGTCGGCTTGACGAAAACTTTTGCGTCGTCCGAGAGAAGCATTGTGTTGACGAGCTCCGAGGAATCGGTGCCCGGGCAGTCCTTGCCGGCGGTGACGCCTCCGTCATAGGCGACGTTTGAACTTCCGGAAAGAAGATTGCGTACAAATTGCCTGCTCTTGCAGCGGGGGGCGTTGTGCTGTACGCGGATAAAGTCGTATTCGCCCGTTTCGCCGCCGACGATTTGGAGCGAACGGTAGCCGAATTCCGCGCCTTCGCCGTCGAGGCTTGAAAGAACTTCTGAACGGCGGAGGGAAGATGTGCGGTTTAAATCGAGGATGTGGACCTTGGCGTTTTTCTTTGCGCGGATGCGGACCGTGCGGAACTTCATTTCGGATGCGTGCCCCTCTTCTGTCGAAAAAAGTTCGAGCTCCGCATTTTCGCCGACAAAAAAGTCCAGGCGCTCCGCGGAAATTTCGCGGTCGATTTTGTTCTCGAGAATTTCGAGGGAAACCTTTGCGCCGTCGCCGATGCGAAAAACGGTGTGCGAAAATTCGTCGTGGGCCTTGAGAATGCCGCTTTCCGAGCTTCCTTCCGGGACGCTCTTTACAAAGGGCCTTGCGCCCATGGCGACGGGGAGAAGTGCGGAAAGGCTCGTTTCGCTTTCGATTGAAAAGTCTTTTTCGGAAAGACCGGCCGCTTCGAGGAGTTTTGAAAAGCCCGAAGCTTCGACATGTTCGGAACCGTCCCTGATAAAGTCGAGAGCCTTGACCTTTGAAAGACGCTCGACGGGGTAGCGGAGCCAGTCTTCCGACTTTCGTGTCGGAAGACCTATTTCGCAGATTTTTTCAAGCGCTTTCTTTTGCATTAGGCGCCCTCGATCCAGTCGTAGCCGTCGCTTTCGAGCTTTCGGGCGAGGTCCGCGCCGCCGGTGAGAAGAATCTTTCCGTGCATCAGGACGTGTACAAAGTCCGGTTTGACGTATTCGAGAAGCCGCTCGTAGTGCGTGACTAGGATGATGGCGTGCGAGGCGTCATGAATGCGGTTGATGCCGTTCGAGACGATGCGGAGCGCGTCGATGTCGAGACCCGAGTCCGTTTCGTCGAGGAAGGAGTATTTGGGCGAGAGCATCGCCATTTGCAAAATCTCGTTCCGCTTTTTTTCGCCGCCCGAAAATCCGTCGTTCAGGCCGCGCGTGCGGTAGCGGTCGTCCATTTCAAGAAGCTCCATGTTCTTTTCGAGAAGGGTGCGGAACTCTTCGTCGGAAACGGGCCCCTGCTTGAGGTAGGCGCGCTTGGAATCAAGCGCCATGCGCAAAAATTCGACGTTCGGGACGCCGGGAATCTCTATCGGGTATTGCGTGCTTGCGAAAAAGCCTTCGTTTGCCCGTTCGCTCGGATCGAGTTCGAGGAGGTTCTTTCCGTCGAGTTCGATGGTGCCCTCGGTGACCTTGTATTCCGGATGCCCGCTGATGACTTTCGAAAGGGTGCTTTTGCCGGATCCGTTGACTCCCATGATGGCGTGGATTTCTCCGGGGTTGACATCGAGATTTATGCCGTTCAGGATGGGTGTCCCGTCGAGGAGGCTTGCCTTGAGATTCTTGATAGAGAGCATAGTGGCCCCAATTTAAATTTTTTCGCTGAACTCGACCAGTTTTTCGCGGTAGTCGAGGAGGCTTTTGAAAAACGTCGGGTCGTTTACGGCCGGGTCGTTTGTGCGAAGACGCGGCAGGATGGTCTTCGAAATGAAGTCGTGAATTTCGAGCCGGAGCGCGAGCGTTTCGCTTGTGACGGGAAGGCTTTTGATTTGGTCGCGAAAGCGTTCGGCCGTGCGAATTTCGAGCTGGGCGAGCGTTTCCAGAAATTCCTTGTTGGCCGCTTCCGCGTTCCAGCTTTCTTCGGGCAGGGATTCGAGAACCTGGGCGTGAAGGCCCGGAAGCCTGTCGTGGAGCGTTATCAGGTTGATGCTTTTTGTTTCGGTGTATTCCGCGAGGGCTTCGCTCAGAATTTCTCCGAGAATTTCGGATGCGAAAAGGTTTACGCCGGAGCTTGCGAAGTCCAGATCGAAGAAGGCGCTGGCCGCTTCCCAAAGCGAAGGCGTCATGAGAACGAGGTTTACAAAGCGGAGCTCCATCGGGGGGATTGCGTTCCATGGAACCTGTTCCTCGATTGGCCTTGGGGCGCTTTCCGCTTCGTCCTTTTTGCGAAACTTCGGTTCGTGAGCGGGTTTTATTCCGACAAAGTTCGCCTCGGTTCCGAAGCGGTCCGCGACGAGCCTCAAATACTGGTTTTGCAGTTCGCGGTCGCCGATGGACATGATAATCGTCTTGAGACGCGTGATGAAGCCTGCGCGGTCCTCGATGGTTTCTGTCGGGGTGGTTCTCGAAAGGTAGTCTATCCAGCTTTCCGCTTTCAAAAGTTCTTTTCGAAAGTCCTCGGCGGCGGACTCCCCGTGTTCGTTTACAAAGTTGTCCGGGTCTATCTTTTCGCCGTTTTCGCGGGAAAGCGAGACGATTTTCGGGACGATTCCCTGCGGAAGGACGATTTCGATGGACCGGTGCGCGGCCTTTCTCCCCGCCTCGTCCCCGTCAAAGACCAGGTAGGCGGTTTTGGCGTAGCGCGAGAGGATTTCGGCGTGTTTTTCGGTGAGGGCCGTTCCCGAAACGGCGACGACGTTTTTTACGCCCGCCTGGTAGAGGCTTATCAGGTCAAAGTATCCTTCGACGAGGATGACCGCGTTTTCCTTGGCGATTTCGGACTTGGAATGCGAGAGCCCGTAGAGAATTTCGCCCTTGACGTAGAGGGGCGTTTCGGGGCTGTTCAGATATTTGGGCGCTTTTTTGTCCTTGTCGAGGATGCGCCCGCCAAACGCGACGACCTTGCCCGAGATGTTTTCGATGGAAAACATCAGACGGTCGCGGAACTTGTCGGCAATGCCGCCGTTTTCCCTTTCGACGGCGAGGCCCGCTTCGACGAGCTTTCTCGGCGAGAATCCTTTTTTGGCGGCAAAGCTCAGAAAGCCTTCGCGCGCCTCGGGAGCGTATCCGATTTTGAAGAAGGCGCGGGTCTTTTCGGAAATGTGCCGCGACTCCAGGTAGCGGAGCGCCTTTTCGCTTTTGGAAAGTTCGGAAGAAAACCACTCCGCGGCGAGATCGTTCAGTTCGCGGGTGAGGGCCCGCGCCTCGGTCTGTTCGGGCGAGGCCTTTTGGGTTATGTCGGGGAGAGGAAACCCCACGGCGTTTGCTACCCATTCGACCGCATCCTTGAAGTCCATCTTTTCGTGTTCCATTACGAACTTGAAAACGTCTCCGCCCGCGCCGCACGCAAAGCATTTGTAGATGCCCATCTGCGGGTTCACGTTCATGGAAGGGGAGTGGTCGTTGTGGAAAGGGCAGCGCCCGACAAAGCGTCCTGCGCCGGAACGCTTGAGCGGAAGGAATTGCCCGATGATGTCGGCAATGTTCGCTTGCGACTTCAGTTCGCGGATGATTTCGTCGGAGTAAAACGGCATCGATGCCAAACATAAAAAATGGTTTTTCGCGTGGCACGTTCGCGCGTAAAATCCCATAGACAAAAAACGCAGGAATAATTATTTTTGGAAAGCTCTCTTTTTTTTGGAGATGCCAAAGGGACTTTAGCTCAATCGGTTAGAGCCGCGGACTCATAACCCGCTGGTTCCCGGTTCAAGTCCGGGAGGTCCCACGAATCCCCCGAAATTTAACGGATTTCGGGGGATTTTTGCGTACAGGCCTTGCGGGACGGGGTTTCGAGCTCGGTGCACTTTTGCTGTTTTCGTTTCTAATCTTTCGTAAAGTTTCCTAGCCTTTCGCAAAGTTTGTATATTCGCCAATAACCTCGCGTGTGCTTTTCGTGTGCACCGGGACCTGGGAGAAAAAAAAAGAAATGAAGAAGTATTCGATTTTGCAGAGATACCGAAGCCGCGGGAATACGACCTGGTACGGGAGAATTTCCGGGGACGGCGTGCTCCGGTACATTTCGCTCGGCGTTCGGAAGAAGGCGGAGGCGCAGGAATGGCTGAACAGGATGAACGCGGAAAAGTTCCTCCCGGAGTCCGCGTTCGAGGAAAAAAGGGACAGGATTTTTGCGGAGTCCGTCGTGGCGTTCCTCGGAAGCATCGAGACTGCGCACGGGAGCGATTCGCGGACCGTCGCCGCATACGCGTCGAGGCTTTCCGGATTCGCGAAATGGGCGCGAGGGGAGGGAATAAGGACGCTCCGTGACCTGACACGGGAAAAGGCGCAGAGGTTCGCCGCGGGAATCCGGGGAAGGAACGCGCCGAAGACTGCCAGGGAGGCTATTCGCCTTTGTCGGCAGTTTTCGAAGTGGTGTTCCGAGGTTTACGGGATGGAGGACTGGGACCCGTTCCGGAAGGTGCCGCTTCCGAAGCTCGAAAAGCGGAAGAAGGACTTCTGGACGCCGGAACAGGTGGACCGGATTCTTGACGCCGCGCCGTCGCCGGGATTCCGCCTTTTCTGGTCGCTGATGGCGTTCGCGGGTCTCCGCCACGCCGAGGCATGCGAGTTCGGACCGGAATCGATTACGGAAGGCGGAAAGCTGCACGTGGTGGGGAAGGGGAGCAAGGAGGCGTTTTTGCCCGTTTCCGCGCGCCTTTCCCGCGAAATGGAACGGTTCGGGGAACTTCGGACGGGGATGTTCCGGACGCCGGAGTTCCGGCACAGCCGATCGAACGAGACGCTCCGGAAGGCCGTCGCGGCTTCCGGCGTCGTTTCCGCCGGGGTCGTGAACCATCACCGTTTCCGGCACTCGTTCGCGTCGAACCTCATCCGCGCCGGGGTGAACATCAAGGCCGTCCAGCTTCTTATGCGGCACGAGAACGTCCAGATTACGCTCGACACGTATTCGCACCTGCTGCAGGAAGACCTCCAGTCCGCGGCGGACGCCCTTTCGTAGGCACGAAAAAAGGGACGGGGCTTTTACGCCCCGCCCCCGTTCCGGGAGCTCCCCTCGAATATCTTTAGAACGGCAGGTCGTCGGAATCGGCGAAGCCTCCGCCGGCCTGGGCGGGTGCCGCCTGCGCCCTTGGCGCGCTTCCGGAAGCCGCCGCCGTTCCCGGCCCGCCGTTCCGCGGGGTGAGAATCTGGAACGTCTCCATGTTAATGTCCGTCGCGTAGCGCTTCTGCCCGTTCTGGTCGTCCCAGGAACGGTACGAAATCGAGCCTTCGACGTAGAGCGTCGTGCCCTTGCGGACGCCGAGCTGCTCGAGGATGTCGGCGGACTTTCCCCAGGCGACGACGTTGTGCCAGTCCGTCTGTTCGCGGGTCTCCCCGCTGGCGTCCTTGAACTTTCTCGAGGTGGCGAGCGAGAACGTCGCGCGCTTGCGGCCGCCCTGCGTGGTCTTGATTTCCGGGTCCTTGCCGATGTTCCCGATGAGCATCGCCTTGTTGAGATAGGGCATTTTATGCCTCCTTTTTGGTTTTGTTCTTGCCGGCGGTCATCCCGTCGGCGATTCGTTCGAGTTCGATGACGCGGCGGCGGAGCGCCTGCAGTTCGTCCGTGACCGCGAGCCAGTGTTCGCGGCTTACGCTCACGTGGCAGTCCCTGTGGTGGACGGGGTATTCGGTCATTCTTCCTCCCTTTCGCAGTAGAGGACGCCGCGGAGCGGGCTCCCTTCGAGCATCTCCTCGATTTTCGTGACCTGTTCCGGGTCGAGCCTTTCGGCCCATTCGCGGAACGCCATGCGGCGGAGTCCCGGGTCGAAGGTGTTCAGGTCCTTCGCGATTACGGGGGCGACCGCCTCGACGATGTATTCGAGGTGCGGGATTGCGTCGCCGAGGGCGGCTTCCACGCGCCGGAGCGATTCGTCCTCGTGGGCGAGCCTTTGCAGCTCCCCGCATTCGCGGGCGGCCTTGCCGATGCCGTCGAGAAGCGCGAGGAGCCTTGCGCGGATTTCTTCCTTCGTCGTCATTTTTCCTCCTTCCAGCAGCCGTGAACGGCCCGGTACAGGTAGTTCGCAGCCTTCGCCGCGTCCTTTTTCCACGGCTCGCCGGGCTTCTTTCCGGCGCGAAGGATGTACTTGGCGGCCATGGCGAGGCAGAAGGCCTGCCGCGTCCCTATTGCGGGACCGCGGGACGCGATGTCCTCCATCACGTCGATGGCCTCCCAGCCGTTGCCGTCGTAGTAGGCCGAGGCCTTCGGGCCCCGGTTCGTCTTCTTGTTCATCGTTCCTCCTTGGAAGCTTCCTCCAGTCCCATATAGTCGGCGGTCGGCTCGTGCCATTTCTCGTCGTCCCATCGGCGGATGAAGTAGCATTCATCGACGGGACGCTCTGTGTCGCCAAGTTCGTATGTGAACTCGATGGAAGCGAAAACGACGCCTTCCTTCTCGTCTTCATCGAGACGTTTCTTTTCACCGTTCCCCTGCGCGAGCCATTGGGCAAGTTCCCGGTTGGTCGCCCGGCGGGACTTGGGCGGTTCGGGAATTTCGGCGCAGAACTGATACGAATAGTCTGTAGAAATTACTCTCAAGCATCTTCTGGCGGGAAAATATCCCATCACGTCTCTTTCCTTTGGATGCAAATCCACGCCGTCCCACACGAGCATCTTCCGTGGAGGGTTAAACGCGACAGACTTGTCGCTGGTATATTCCTTGAGTTCTATTCCGTTGTATTTCATTTTGATTGCTCCTTGGGCTTGATGTTTTGGGTCTGGACGTTCCGGAAATGGTCGTCGAGGGCGCGCACTATCAGGGCGCGGCAGTTTCCGAGTTTCCGGACGTTCGGCGTGTCCACGAAGAGCGTCCGCCAGTATGTCTCGCCGTCCCTTTCCACGGAATCCTCGAGCATGAAGATTTCCGTGTCGCGGTCGGTCGCCTTGGCGTCGAGGACGTCCCCGAAGCGGACCGAATCGTACCCGACCGTCACGGGCGTCCCGTCCGGGACGTAGTGGAAGATTCCGAAGTTTTCGAGCGTGACCTTAAGCATTTCCGGCCTCCGCTTCGATTGTTTCCGCCTCGCCCGCGGCCTCCGCGTTCCTGGCGTCGGCCGCGTCGATTTCCGGCAGGCGCTTTCCGATTTCGTCGGCTTCCTTGAGCCTCGCGTATTCGTCGAGGACGACGTGCGAGACCTGCCTGCGGAACTCGTTGTCCACGGGGCGGAACATTTCCCGGTATTCCTCGCCCTGGTAGAACGGGTCGGCGGGGTATTTCACGGAAATGAAACCGCGGTGGTCCTCGAAGACCCGGAGCCCGTTGAGCTCCAGCTGTTCGTTCAGGACGACGCTCGCGACCGCGCGGACGAAGCCGCGCCTGTCGTCGAAAAGGTGGACGCGGACGGAGGTGACCGCGAGGGTGTCATGGTGTTGGCTCATTGTTTTTTCTCCTTGGATTTGGATTTCTTGTCGTTGTATTCCTTGCGGCGCTTTTCGAGGATTTCCTCGCGGTGCTCCGCGTAGTAGCTGCGGTACTGTTCGAGCGTCTTCTCGCGATGCCTGGCGTAGTATTTCCGCCGCCGTTCCAGGACCTTCTCCGGGTGCGCCGCGTAGTATTTGCGGGCCCGTTCGCGGACCAGCTCCCGGTTGTTCCGGTACCATTCGGCCCGCTGTTCGCTGATGCGTTCCCGGTGCTCTTCGTGGTAGCGTTTGGCGCGCTCGTTCATCTCCTCGCGGTGCGCGTAGTAGTAGTCGCGGGAGCGTTCCTTGTTGCGTTCCTTCTTCTTCTCGGCCATGCGGCGGACCGTATCGGACGCCCTGCGCATGGATTCGACGGCGCGGGTCTCGTGCTCGGCGATGCGCTGCCTGAGCAGCCGGTCGAACGACGAGCGGAATAGCGCGCCGTCCTCGGCCTTCTTTTTAAGGTCTGAAGTCTTCAATGTCCATTCCTCTGGTTTTTGTGCACTTGCCGAAGCCGGCGCACGCGTTCTTTCCGCCCTTCCCGAACCGGGCGCACGTCCAGCAGATGTCCGGCAGGTTCCGGCGCATCCTGTCCCCGTGCAGCCGTTTCAGTGCGGCCTTCATGTCCACCCTTGCGGAGCGTCCGTTGCGGTCGCAAGAGCTGTCGCGCCTCGCGTATATCGGGTCGAGCGCGACCGCGTATTCACTGCCCGTTTCCGTCGTCATCAGTAAATCCCCATGATTTCGCGCCGCTTCACGTCGGCAAGCTTTATCTTGTTTTCGAGGCCCCGGAGAGCCTCGTCGAGGTGGGCGGGGTCGCGGGTCATCAGGAAGTCGCGGTGCATGCTGCGGACGCGGTGCGCCAGATCGCAGAACTCGGACATGGCGGTCCCCATCACGTTGAGACGCAGGGCGAGGTCCGCGGCGTATTCGAGCGCGTCCCGTTCCGTGTCGGTGAGACGGACTCCGTCGCGTTCCCCGCGGGCGAGGAAGTCGGCGATGGTCCACCGGTTGAGCGTCACGGGCCGGTTCGCGAGCGAGCGCATGAAAGTCGCCTTGTCCTTCGGGTATTCGAAGAATGCGGCGCTTTCGACCTTTTCGGTTTCCATTATGCTTTTGCCTCCTTCCTTTTCATGTTCTTGATTTTCCGGGACAGGTTCGCGAGAAGTCCGGTCGCCCTTGCCCTCGCCTTCGCGAGTTCGTCCCTTTCGCACATGCGGCGGGTGCCGCCGCCCTTTCCCACGAGTTCGAGGTTGTCCTTCGAGAAATCGAGCGGGTCGCCGTTTTTGTGGATTACCTCCGTTCCCTTCGGAGCGGGCGTTCCGTGGTATTCCTCCCAGAGGACGCGGGCGAGGGTCATTCGGTTGCGGCCGGAACAGCGGAACACGTTCCCGTGGACCCGGCAGTACTTTTTCCCGCCGTATTCGATGTAGTCGCCGATGCGGTCCCGGGTGGCCGGAGCCGACTTGATTCCGTGGTGTTGCCCGATGGTGCGGACGGTTTCGCAGTTGATGCCGAACTCGCGCCCGACGGCGCGGGCGTTGCGGAACTCCCGGTACCGCTCCGCCACCTTCCGGATGGTGTCGGGGTCGAGACGGACCCACAACTTTCCCGACTTGGGTCTGTAGCCGGTGCCGAGCACGTGGGCGCGCTTGTAGCACGCCATCATGGAGCGGCCGGGGACGGGACGGTTCGCCCGGACGAGCGCGTCCTCTTCCGGGGTCCAGAGGATGCGCCTCATTTCCAGTCCTCCGCGGACGGTCCGAAGTCGTCCTTCGAGGGTCTCCGGGCCTTTCCGGAAACGTCCGCGTCGTCGATTTTCGCCTCGAGACGCTTCGTGAGCTCCCTTTCCGCGGACTTCTCGACCTGGGGTTCGAGATAGCGGAGGCGGTCGCCCCAGACGCCTTCGCAGGGGATGGCCTTGACGGCGCGCACGAAGTCGGTCTCGGCCTTGGCGGCGGCGATTACGGTCGCCCCGTTCGCGGCGATGGCCTGCGCCGTCGCGGTGTCCATTTCGTTCGCGGAGAGTTTCCGCATGGTGTCGAGCAGGATGCCGGTCACCTGGCCTATAACGCTCTTTTCATCGTTCATTTGTTCGTCCTTTTCGGTTCATGTTCGCCCGTTCCTGATACGTCCGCGGCGAGCGGGCATTCCCGCCATGGACGGTGCGGATTCGATTTCCGCCGCCAGGCCCTTTGGCATCCCTTGCGGGCCCATGGGCAGTTCGTGCAGTCGTACATCGTTCCTCGCGTTCAGATTCGTCGCCCCGGCCGGTCGAGCCGTCGGGGAGGCAGGCCTGCCCTGAGTCGCGGTCGGGTCCCTTGCGGGTGCCCGCGACCGGGGCGGTTTGGTCGTTGCCGTTGCCTTGGGCAAAGACCCGTTCAGATTCGTCGCCCCGTATCGGCCCGGGACAACGGCCTCGGCGGTTTCCCGCCTCCCTCGCCCGGCCGTCGATAGTTATCAACGATGTGGTGTGGCCGGGTCCGGTTCCTTAGTCCTTCGCCCGGGGAGTCGAACCCCGCGGAACCCCTACCAGATGGGGCTCCGGAAACCGTCCGGGAGGATGGCGGGCGGTTTTGGTCCATGCCCGAGGGACTTGCGGACGTAGCGGCATTCGGAGAATGCTCCCCGCCTTGCGGTTGGGGGCGTCCGCGGCTTTGCCGAGCTTAGTAGCTGCGGACGAGCGTGTCCGCCTTCTTCTTGATCTCGATGAAGTCGGCGAATTCGCTCTCGAAGCGTTCCTTGTCGATTCCCATCGCCGCCATGGCGTCCTTGGCGGAGATGGTGAGGCGGGTGCGGAGCGCTCCGTCGTTGTATCCGAGGAGGATGGCCTCGCTGATGAGGCCGTCCGTATCCTTCACGCTCACGGTGCTTCCGGTGTTGCGGAGCTTGAACCCGTCGGTCACGTCGCCACGGTCCTCGAAGTAGCGGCCCTCCGCGGACTTCACCGCGTCGGAGATGGCCTTGCCCAGGTCCGTAAGCTTGTCCGCGAAGACCTGCAGGTCGTGCACGTCCTTCGCGATGCCTTCCAGTGCGGAGGTTTCCTTTTCGCCGCGCGCCACGGCGCAGCAGGAGGCGAACGCGGCCTTGAGGGCCTCGCCGTCGATGTTGTCGATGATGGTCCGTTCGTCCATCGTCACGAGTGTCTTTGCCATTTTGGTTTTTCCTTTTTGAATGTGGATATGTTCGTTGTTTGTGGATTGTTAGAAGGGGAGGTTCGGGTCGGCGTCGTCGGGGAGGGCGCGGAGTTCGCCGGTCACCTTGCGGATGACGGCGGCGTCCTCGGGGACGGCCTCCAGGGAGTCCGCGCCGTTGTTCTTCAGCACGGCGAGCACCTGTTCGACGTCCTTCATGGCCATGGCGTTCTTGGCCCATGCGACGAAGTTCCGCTTCATCTCGGCGGGGTCGCGCGCGGGCCTTGCGGAGGCCTTCGGGGCTTCCGGGACGGGAACCGGCGCGGGCTTGGGGGCTTCCGCGGGCTTCGGAGCCGGTGCGGGCGCGGGCTTGTCGAGGGCGTCGAAGTCCACGACGAGCTCGGCGTCCTGGGCCTTCGCGGCCTTCTTCGCCGTCTTCTTCGGTGCGGCCCTGGGCGCTTCCGGCGCGGGCTTGGTGGGTTCCTGTGCGGGAGCCGGTTCGGCCTTGGGGGCGGGCCTTGTCTGGACCGGAGCGCGGGCGGGGACGCCCTCGGGCGTATCGGGGGACGGCTCGGTTATGCGGTCCGGCAGTTCGTCGGACGTGTAGGGCATCCCGCCGAACTCGACCGGGAACGCCTTCCGGAACGCGTTCGCGATGGCGACCTTCTTCAGCATCAGACGCGGCTTCTCCTTCCACATCTTGTTTCCCTGGTTGAACTCGTCGAAGAAGACCTCCTCGACGACCGGGTGGTTCCGGTCCTTCCGGAAGACGGTGCAGACGCAGGAGAAGTCCCCGTCCGGCACCACGACCTCCTTCGTGTATTCGCCGAACTTCCCCTGCTGCGTTATCCGCTCGCGCTTGATGCCGCCGCGGAACTCGACGGAGAAGCCGTCGTAGTTCGGGTTCATCTCGGCGCGCTTGAGGTACGTCTCGTAGCCCGTCACGATGGACATGTTCGTCGTCCCGCTCTTCGTGTCGTTGTAGGTCACGGCGTAGACCTCGCGCTTCCAGGGGTTGAGGCCGAAGGTCCCCGCGACGGCGAGGAACTGGCGGCGCTGCGCCTGCGTCAGGTTCTGGTTGAGGCTCTCGAGGTATTCGAGAAGGAGCTTCTCGGTGACCTCGGTTCCGTCCTTGCGGACTTCGGCGATTTCGTTGCTCATTGTTTTATCCTTTGTTATGGGTTATTGTTTTTCGGTGAAACTTTTGACCGGGCGGCGTTTCCGCTTCTGGTCGGCGAGGTATTCGTCGCGGAGGCGGCGGATGCGCTCGGCGTGTTTCCGTTCGTCGCGGATGGCGGCCTGGCGGGCGGCGTATGCGCACACGAGGACCCCGGCGAGGGCGACGGCGAGAAGGGCGAGGTAGAGGACGATGTCGTTCACTTGACGCCCACCTTTTCCGCGTATGCGGCGAGGAGCTCGCGTTCGACGGCGGAGCGGAACTCCGGGTCGGTCGGGTGGAACCACTCGCCGATGCTCTTCCCGTCCGTGACGATTTCGGGGTATGCCGCGTAGTAGCCGCGGGAATCCTCGCGAATCCTGATGCCCCGGACGCGGAAGCAGCGGTCGAACTCGACGTTCGCGAAGGCGAGGGTCTCGCCCTTCGGCGTGTGCCTGAACTCGCCGGTGAGCCGCTTCGCGGGCTTCATCTCGATGGCGGTTATTCTCATTCGACGACCTCCCGGGTTCCGAGGGTGCGGAAGCGGAAACAGCGGTTCCCGGTCTCGGCGACGACGCGGAGGGCGTCCCTGAACGTGCCGATTCCCCACTGTTCCCACCCGCGGGCGGTCTTGATGCTGATCATTCCTTGGTTCCGTTTCATTCCTGGTCTCCTTTTGATTTTTTGGTTCCGAAGTCTCCCGGGCCGAGGGCGTTACCGACGCTCCACTTGCCGTCGCCCGCGATGAGCTTGTGCATCAGGAAACAGTTGGCGACGATTCGCCTGCGGTCCATGGCGTCGCGTTCGCGGAGATGGCCAGCGTCGTCCAGGACGGCTTCGAGGTAGTCCTTACAGGTGTCGGCAAGCGCGTCGAACGGGTCGGAGTCGAGCATCTCGAAGAGCCGAATTCGTTCCCTTACGAGTTCCGACACGGCGGCGACGTCCCTGCGGACTTCGTTCACGTCGTTGTATTTCATTCTGCGGCCTCCGCGGGGATGCGTCCCCTGGCGATATAGTGGAGGCGGAAGTCGCCGGTCGAAAGCATGTACTCGCGAAGGGTCATCCGTTCGTCCATCGGCTCGGGGTTCCCGAGCGTGAGCCTTCCGTAAATTTCCCGGCGGATGTCGCCAAGGGCGCGGACGAGTTCGCGCTGGGTCGGGATGTCGGCCCGGTTGCGGGCCTCCTCGAACATGGGGGCGATTTCCTCGGCCTTCGCGTTCACGGCGCTGGCGAGGGACTTCGCGACCTCGACGAGGGTCGAGTCGGAGAGCGGCTTTCCGGCGGCCGCGTATGCGATGCGGAGCTGGGCGCAGAAGCGCGCCTCGCGGTCAGACAGACTCGAGGCTTGCGACTCCGAGGCTCTCGCAAAGGGCGCGTTCTGCGGCTGCGGCTTCCGATTTTCTGTCGATTCTTGTTTCATTTTTTGCCTTCCTGATTTGGGGTTGCGGTTTATGGTTGATGGTTTCCTTTCCGGCGCTTTCGGCCATGGCCTGCGCCGCAAAATGGGCGGCGAGGCGTTCTTCCTGGGTAATTTTGTGCCCGTCCGGTGCGCGGCCTTCCTTGCGGCGGACGGCGAGGACTCGGCGGAGCTGGGCCGCGTGGTTCCTGTAACGTTCCGGGTCGTTCGCGAGGATGTCGCTTATCTCGTCGATTGCGGGTGCGACGTCGCCGTATTCGGCCTCGATGGCCGCAAGTTCGCCCGGGTCGATGAACACGTTCCCGTTGCGTCCGATTCCTTCCTCGCGTCCGGGCCGGGAGCAGGCTTGGGGAAGACCTGTCCCGGCGGGCGTCGAACCGCCGCAAAGAGGGAGAACGTCGGCGGATTTACCGGACGCGGTTGCGCTGTTTGGGTTCTTGCGCGGGCGTCCTCCGAGGACCCCGTAGGATGCATACCTGGTGCGGTTTCCCGCCATCCTGGCGAAGGCCGCTGCAACGAGGGAAGCCCCGAAGGAGTAACCTTCGGCATTCATCGTCTCCAGGTCGTCCATCGACTGACGAATGTCCGCGACAATGCCCGCATCGTCGAGCTTGCGGAAATGCCGGATGAAGTCGGCGAAGAGGACCTGCGACCAGTAGGCTTCCCTTTTCATTTTTTCACGACCCTCGCGTGCTCGTGCTCGATGGCGAGCGAGATGGCCTCGGCCTGCGACACGCCGACGCCGAGCTTCTCGGAATAGGCCTGACGCAGTTCCGCGAGCTGTTCTTCCGAGCGCCGCAGAATCGGCTTTGTAATAAATTTTTCGTCCATAATCAAAATCCTTGCGATTTTTCGTTTTTACATAACGAATCTAAACAAATCCATTGCGAAAGTCAAGGGGTTTTCGTAATTTTTTTGCGATTTTTTATTTGTTCATGAATTTCCTGGCAAACGGGGTCTATATTTGCGGAAAACAAGGAGAACACTATGGACCTTATTGATTCGCTGAAGGCGCTGGCCGAAAAATTCCGGACGGTCCGGGACTCCGTCCGGAGTGAGGAAGCCACCAAGACGGCCTTCGTTCTTCCGTTCCTGCAGGCTCTCGGATACGACGTATTCAATCCCGCGGAGGTCGTTCCGGAAATGTCCTGCGACGTGGGGATGAAGAAGGGCGAAAAAATCGACTACGCGCTCCGCATCGACGGGAATACGCAGATTCTTGTCGAGTGCAAAGCCTGGACGGAGAACCTGGACAGGCATTCCGGACAGCTGTTCCGGTATTTCGGGGTTTCCACGGCCCGGCTCGGCATCCTGACGAACGGTGCGAAATACCGGTTCTACACCGACATCGACGAACCGAACCGGATGGACGACCGTCCGTTCCTGGAGCTCGACCTGGAGAACATCGACCCGGCGGCCGTGGAACAGGTGAAGAAGTTCTCCCGGGACGGGTTCTCCCCCGACGGGATTCGCGAATCGGCGACGGGCCTCAAGTATGCGGCGGACATCGAGCGTTCGCTCCGACGGGAGCTCTCGGCACCGGACCCGGACTTCGTCCGGCTTCTCGCCAAGAAGACGTACCGCGGGGTGATTAGTCCGCAGCTCCTGGAGAGGTTCACCGCGTTGGTCCGTTCGGCCGCCGCGCGCATCGTTGACGGTGAAATTGCGTCGAGACTTTCCCAGGCGATGTCGTCTCCGTCGGAAACGCCGCAGGCGGCGGACGGGGATGAACCGAGAATCGTCACGACCGAGGAGGAACTCGAAGGGCTCCGCATAGTCCGTTCCATTGCGTGCGAGGCGGTCCTGGCGTCAAGGGTCACCATTCGCGACACGGCTAGCTATTGCGGAATACTCCTGGACGACACTATACGGAAGCAGGTTTGCAGACTGTATTTCAATACTGCCAAGAAGCGCGTCGCGTTCCAGGAACCTGACGGGAAATGGAAGGAATTCCCGATTGGCTCGGTGGAGGACCTGTATTCGCTCAAGCCGAGAATCCTCGAAGCGGTGCATTCCGCGGACGGGAGCAGGCAGGGCGGCAACCCATAGGAGGCAGCAATGCCGTCGTTCGAAAAATTCCTAGCAAGGACGAAGCGCACCAAGGCGGACCTTCTCCGAGACCTCGACCTGGACCCGAAATCCAGCCTCATATCCGCCTACGTTTCCGGCCGCGCGATGCCGTCGTACGAGATGTGCGTGAAGCTTCTTGACTGCGGGATGACGGTCGAGGAGCTTTTCGGCCCGGAAATATGGGCGCAGGCGAAGGCGCAGGCGCTGATGGAGAGCGGCGACCTGGACCGGCTTTCGGACGTCCAGTGCCGCAGGATTGTGGAGATTGGGCTTTCCGCCCTCCGCAGGGAAGGCAAGGCTCCCTGATTCCGAGGAGCGCAAGCCCGCGCAGGACGATGCGTGCGCACCGCCGTTCCAGTTCGTTCATTTCAATATCCTCAGTTAAAACCCGTTGGGTTTCTTAATAACCCATTGGGTTTCTAAATAACCCAATGGGTTCAATCAATAACCCGTCCTTTTAAAAAAGAAATAGAAATAGGAGTAGAAATAGAAAAAGTACAAGTACCATTTCTATAATTTCAAGACTCTTCATTTAAATAGCGGGCGCGTACATTTAATTGGGGGTACGGGGGATTTTTCCGCGCGCGCCGTCTTTCTTTCCTCGAGGCATTGCAAAAAGTACCGCAGGTTGCACCTCGGGATTCTCCACTGCCCGTTCTTCCTCTTCCCCGGCTTAAACCCCTCCAGCACTCCTTCGCGCAAAAAGCGCCGTATCGTCTTCGCTGAATATCCGCTCGCAAGGGCGAGCTCCTTCGGGACCAGGTACATCGTCTCGTCGTTCATCGTTTCTTTTCCTTCTTTGTTTGTTTTTTTTGTTTTCCCCAGCGAAATCCGCCGGGGTTCTCCGAATAACCTACAATCGCGGAACCTTTCCGGCGCGTCCCTTGATGGCCCGCGACGGCCCGGAGCGGACCGGGCGCTGTTTTCGGCCGACGGACGCGCCTATATTCGGGATGGCGGCGATGTCGCCGCCAAAAAAAAAAGGAGGGGGGCAATGGCCACCTACAACAACGAAAACGACTCCTACGCCTCGAGGGGCGTGGGGAACGCCGGGCTTGCGCTCGGCATCATCGGGACGTCCCTCGCGTCGGGAATCCTGAACGGGAACGGTCTCGGCTCGGGCCTGTTCGGGAACTCGAACCGGGCGACGCTCGCCGCGAACGACGCCGTGACGCTCGCCATGGCGCAGAAGGACGCGGAAATAGCGCAGCTCAAGGCCGACCAGGCGACCGACGCGAAGCTCGTCGAGGTTTACAAGGACCTCCGGGCGCAGGACAAGGCCCAGGACTCGGTCATTTCCGGGCTCAAGGACCGAATCGCGGCCATCGAGACGGCCTCCCCGCTCCGGGAGCAGATTGTCCTCGGCCAGGTGCAGGCCGTGGCGCAGTCCGTTGCGTCCGCGAACGCCCAGGTCCAGTCCCAGATTGCCGGCATCCAGGCGACGCTTTCCGGAATTACCAGAACCATCGTCCCGTCGGACGCGGTGTGCCCGCAGCCGATGCCGCTCCACAATTCCTGGACGGCCCCGACGGCCTCGTCCACGACCTAGCGGGAGGCTCTCATGGTTGCATTCGAAACCGCGGCGGCGGGACTCTTCTCGTTCGTTTCCGGGGACGTAATCCCTGCGATGCCGAACGGGCCGAGGAAGTTCGCCGCGTACATGGCCCTTGGCGCTCTCCGCCAGGACCCGGAATCGGCACTCGCGCCGTACTCGGCGTTCCTGAAGATGTCCGGCATCCTTTCCGCGGATGGCAGGGAAATCGACGAGGCGAGGCTGGAAACGGCGCTCGCCGAGGCGTTCGCGAACATGTCGACGGTCGAGTTCCTCGGGTTCACATTCACCGAACAGGACGCCGCGCGCCTCGTGCGCAGGGTGGCCAAGGGAGGCTGACATGGACGAACTGGTGGAATTCGCCGAGAAGGCGTTCGAGGCGAGACTCGAGGGCCTCCGGGAGGAATCGGCGAGGAACGGGAACGAGTTCTCCTGCCGCGACCAGCTGGAGGAGGCGCTTTCCTGCGTCAGGGGGCTCAAGGCGACGGTCCGCATCCGGGAGATGCGCTCCGGCTCCGCCGCGAGGCGATGACCGAAGGCTCCGGGGGTTTCCCGGGGCCTTTTTCTTGGACATCCCCTCCGGACGCGTCAAATTTGCGTGAAAACGGTGCACTGCGACCGGTTTCCGTTGTTCGTCGTCTTCCCGACCGTCCGACGGCAAAACGGCCTTAAAATGCCGTTTCCGTTAAAATGCGCCCGGGCGGCGATTTCTCCGGTCTTTTCGCTGTCGGGAGGCCCGCTCCCGGCAAATTTATCCTATCTTCGAAAGGCTCAACCATAGGAGGTCAAAATGGGCAAGGTCATATCCGCGGTAATCATTGCGCTCTTCGCCGGGTTCGTCGGGTCGTTCTGGGTTCTCGACTGGATGGGCGACCGGGCTCGGGAGGAGACGACGGCCGGATACGCGACAAAGAAGGAAGAAGCCGCACCGTCGGCCACGACGGGCAAGCTGACGATGCCCGTCCGACAAAAATATACAGAGGAGGACGCGCTAAAGGAGCTCGCCTACTACGAGACGAAGCTTTCCGAGATGCTGAAGAACGCCAAGCCGAACTTCGCCGACGCGACTCAATACGCATCCTTCCTGGGGACGGCTCCTGCCGAAATTGCCGGAATCGTGACGAAAATTCCGTCCGAGAAGGTAACGGCCGCGGCCGGGAAGCTCCTGAAGCACCTGCCGAAGGTGCAAACTGCCGTTTTCCCGCGCATCCGGAAGGCCTGGGTCTCGGCGACCGCATATTCCATGATGGACCTCGACGTCGAGGTCGCTTGCCGCAACAATTCCTGTTCTTCCGTCCGTTTTTCCGGGGTCCGGTATTCGCTCCAGTCCCGGATAAAGTCGGACTGCGAAACGCTCGAGCCGGAATTCGCCAAGTTCAGGTTCAGGGAGGCCGTTTTCGACGCCTTCGGCAAGGGCGGCCGGTGGACGTTCAAGAATCCAAAGGACAACGTTCTCGCGGGCGCGGAATAATTGCGCAATTTGCACAACCTGTAATTGTTTGTTTACGCGACCCCTCGCGGGTCGCATCCGGGACGCTTGCGCGGACGCGCGGCGTCCTTTATTTTTATGCCCATGAAGGAAAGAACGCTCTACTGCATCGTCGCCGACCCGTCCGCCGCGAGGACCGCGAAGCCCGACATCGGGTATTATTCGCCCAAGGAACTCGCCTACAAGGAATGCGTCTCGACGACCTCGGTCTATTCGTGGATTCGGAACGGCCTCCCGGTCATGCGCCAAGGCGACAAGGGGAACATCCGCATCTATTACCAGGACTATATCCGCTGGATGATTGACTGCGCAACGAAGGACCGCGACGAACGGGACGTCCCCGCCTGGGCGTACATGTTCGTCAAGAGCGCCTCCCCGCGCAGGGAGTTCCGGGCGCCGGAACGGGTCGAGCAGACCTCGCTTTTTCCCGCGAATGGCGAGAAAGGGGCGCTTTCCTAGCGAGAAGGAGTGAACGATGCTTCAGGAACGGAAATACAACGTGGAAAACCTCAAGTCCTTCTCAAAGGACGACCCAGGCCTCGCGTCCGCGATGCAGGCCAAGTCGGTCGAGGTGAGGAAGCGGAACGCGAAGCGCAGGAACCTCATCATCGAATGCGGTCGCGACATCCTCAATGCCAGGATGGACGTTTCCGACAAGATGCAGCTTGCCGCGAAGGTGGTCGGATACCGGCTCGGCCGGAAGGCCACGTTTGGCGAGATTGCGTTTCTCACCATCATGCAGAAGGCGCTCAAGGACGGAAATTACAAGGCTTTCGTCGAGATGTGCCGCCTTTCCGGGATGCACTTCGACCAGTCTCCCGAGGCCCTCGGCGGGGAAAAGAACCCGTTCAATGTCCAGCAGAACACGACCATCGCGCCGGAGAACGTGAAGCGCATCAGCGAGGCACTGGAGGACGGTTGCTAGACCTCGATTTCGAGAATGGCCTGGACCCGGAAGTCCGCGCGGTTCTCACGTCGAAGCTTCTGACCGACTTCGAATTTTTCACGAGATTTTTTTTCAAACAGATTTACGGGAGGAAGTTCGTCCTTGCCCGCCACCACCACCTTATTGCCGAAAAAATGAAAGCGGTCGTACGCGGCGACATTCGGCGGCTTATCATCAATATTCCGCCGAGATACTCGAAAACGGAAATGGCCGTCCGGTCGTTCATTTCCTGGTGCATGGCCAACAACCCGCGAGCCAAGTTCATGCACCTGTCCTACGCCGACACCCTGGTCAAGGACAACTCGGACGCAATCCGCGACATCATCAAAAGCCCGGCGTTTGCCTCGCTCTTCCCCGCCTGCACAATTTCGCCGAAGACCGACTCCAAGGAAAAGTGGTACACGGAACAGGGCGGCGGCCTGTACGCCGTTTCCACAGGGTCGCCCATTACCGGATTCGGCGCGGGCGACTTCGGCGACCGCCAGTATTCCGGAACCGGGAGCGATGCGGACGGCTTCGGCGGCTGCATCATTATCGACGACCCGCTGAAGCCTGCCGACAAGGACTCCGAACTGAAACGGGAGCGCATCAATATGCGGTTTAACAACACCATCGCCTCCCGCGTCAACAACCCGGGCGTGACGCCTATTGTCCTTATTATGCAGCGGCTCCATGACCACGACATGGCCGGGTTCCTGCTCGAGGGAGGCTCCGGCGAGGTATGGGAGACCCTTTCGCTCCCTGCGGAAAATCCGGACGGGACGCCGCTGTGGCCCGAGAAGCATTCCTCGGAAATGCTTGCCAGGATGAAGGCGGCCGACCCGGAAACCTACGCGGCCCAGTATATGCAATCCCCGATGGTCGCGACCGGAAACATTTTCAAGCGCGAATGGTTCCGTTTTTACGACCCGGCGACCCTTCCCGTCCGGTTCGACCGGATATTCCAGTCATGGGACTTCACCTTCAAGGCCTCGGCCCATTCGGACAACGTGTGCGGGCAGCTTTGGGGGAAGAAGGGTCCGAACTTCTACCTGCTCGACTGCGTATGCGACAAGATGACCTTCGTCGAATCGCTGAAGGCGATGCTCCTGATGACCGAACGCCATCCGGAGGCCGTCGCCAAGTACGTCGAGGCGAAGGCGAACGGAGAGGCCATCATGGACATGGTCCGGCAGAAGGTGCCGGGTGTAATCCCGGTGACGCCGACCGAATCCAAGGTGGCCCGCGCCCACGCCGTGACGCCGCTCTTCCAGGCCGGGAACGTCTACGTCCCGAAGGAGGCCCCATGGGTTTACGATTACCTCGACGAACTGACGAAGTTCCCGAACGCGGCGCACGACGACCGGGTGGACGCAACCACGCAGGGACTCTCGCAGAACATGACGGAGTTCTCGCTGTGGGACGTCCTTTAGTGGAAAATTCGCAAGGATTTTTGAAAGACCTATTCCGGGCAGGGAAAGCCTTTAATTTTCAAGGATATGAACATGTTCGAAACCGACGGCGCATACGCCAATCTCGTGACGGGTCTCGGCGACCCGCGAATGGACAAGGACGAGCACACCCGGATTCTCGCTGGGGTGTTCCGGCCCGATTACGACCGCCTCGCGGCGCAATACGTGAAGGACGGCGTCGTGAAGCAGATTGCCAAGGGGCCGGCCGTGAAGGCCCTCAAGAACCCTATCGTGATAAACGACGACAAGGACGATGCGACCTTCAAGGCCCTCTCGAAGGCAGGAATGTTCAAGGCCTGCCGCTTGGCGGGAACCTGGGCGCGTCTCTTCGGCGGGGCGCTCGTCGTCACGCTCTTCGACGGCGACGGGACCGCGGACCTGGCGAAGCCCGCGGGCGCGGGGGAAAAGGTCGTCGGATACCGGGTATTCACGCCCGGGCGCATCAACCTCGTCGAGTCGTCCATTTCCGCGGATACGCGGAGCGACTGGTTCGGGAAGGTCGAGCAGTTCCCCGTCACGATGCGGAACGGGAAAATCGTGAACATCCACGCCTCCCGCTGCCACGTCTTCCGCGGGGTCGAGGTTCCCGACCTGCTGGACTCGGACATCGACACGTATATTTTCGGGGCTTCCGAAGTCGAGATGGCGAACATCGGCCTGAAGAAGCTCCCGGGCGCTTTCGGCGCCGTCAGCAACATGCTGCAGGAAAACGGGCTGTCGGTTTTTTCGATGAACGGATTCTCGGCGATGCTAGCGGCCGACGGTGGCGAGCAGAAGGTTCGGAACCGGATGTCGCTCACGAAGCTCGGGATGTCCACGATGCGCGCCGTTTTCCTCGACAAGGAGGACTCCTTCGAGATGAAGTCCCATTCGATGGGCGACGTCCCGGAATCCATCAAGATGCTGATGGCGTACGCGTCCGCGCTTACGGGCATCCCGGTCTCCATCCTTTTCGGGAACATGGTCTCGGGCCTTTCCTCGACGAACGACGGCGACATCCGCCAATACAACGACCTGGTGGAGCAGTGGCGTTCTGAATGCCTGTACGAACCGATGGTCGAGCTGATTACCGAGTTCAGGAACCGGAACGAAGGGAAGCCAGGACTGCACGATTTCCAGTTCGGGCCGCTCGACCAGCCGACCTCGAAGGAAAAGGCCGAGCTGATGAAGGACAAATCCGACTTCTGCCAGTCCATGTACAACATGGGCGCGATGACCCCGAAGGAGGTCCGCGAGAACCTGCTCCTGAACGGCGGAACGAGCGAGATTACGGTTAAGACCGGCGACGCCCCTGCTGCCGCTTCCGGGAAGCCGGAAGGCTAGTTCGACCGCCTTCCGGAGCTGTCGGACGGCTTCCTCGAAAGCAACGAATAAGACTTCTTGATTTGGCTTGCTTTCCGCCGTGCAAGTGGTACATTGATGGCGTAAACCAAAACGCAAGAGGCAATCATGAAAACACAAATCACGAATCTTATCAACGGCCAAAAGTACGTCGTCCGCGACGAAACAAATCCGAAATACCTGAACGCCCCGCGCGCATCGTCGCACGACGGGTTCGGCGGCACCGCCTGGGAGAAACGCTTCGCCCTTGCCGAGCGTGTATTCGCCGAGAACGGCGAATTAATGCCGGTCGATGTCCGCGGTGTCCGACTGACACTCAAGCTGGGAATGTCCGAGAGCGGGAAGACCCGGTGGTATTCTGCCGAGCTAACCCAGACGCAGGCGAACACCATCTGCGGGTTCCACGCCGAGCATCAATGGTTCGGGGCTTGTGAGGGTTACTGGTCCTTCCGCATCGGCGACGACCTCTGCTGCCAGGTCACCTCCTTTGCGCGCAGGACGCCGGGTTCCCATTGGGAAGCCCGCACCTGGCTGAACATCGACGAGGCGTTCGTCACCATCCTAGAGGAGGGAGTCTAATGCGGATGGTCGTCAATTACCGCCGTTGCGCCGTCTGCGGGCTTCTTTTCCGCGGGCCGGGGAACAATGCGGCTCCGCTTTCCGAGGGCCGGTGCTGCGACGCATGCAACCGGCAGCGGGTCGTCCCGGCTAGGATGCTCGCCATTATCGGCTGGGACCAGAATTCGTTTTGACCAAATTCGTAAGTTTTTTTTTTGTTTTCCCCAGCGAAATCCGCCGGGGTCTATATTGTTAGGAACAATATGAACGCAACCGAAGTCCGACAGAAATACGCGCTTGACGATGCGGCCATGATGGCCCGCATTCGCGAAGCACTAAAATACCCGCACCTGCTGAACCAGCTGGTCGAGGAAATCAACTCGAAAAAGCTCAAGGTATCCGCCAAGGAACGCGAGCTGATAAACCGCGCCGTCAAGGAGCGGAACGACCGGAACGACGCGAAAAAGCGGAACATTGCGAAGCGGGAGCGTAAGAACGGATGGATTTTATAACAAAACAAAGGAGTCCGAATTGGATATAGAAGCAATCAAGGCAAAGTACCTTGTGGATGCCCGAAGAAGCAAAAACAAGGACATTAGGAAATTCAAACATGTGGATTATTATGGGACATTCCGCATCAGCTTTCGCGGACGGTCAAAGATAGTTCATGTTGGGGACGGTTTCGATGACCCGAAAATTGCACCGACTCCGAAGTACGCTAAAGAAGTTCTCTTGAAGAGGATTCATTTGATTGCCGGTTACAACGAATATGAGAGGGGATGGGTTATCGGATACGAAACACATACAGACGGCTGCGAGTATCTTTACAAGTACGAACAAATTCCAGGGCTTACAAAAAACGACAAAGCCAAAGTTTTAGCAGAACTTAAAAAGAGCCTCACCATGATTGGAGTTCACTGTAAGGCAAGAACGAAAGATTGGACGTACGGGCAGAATGTTGTCCCGGCTGGAACTTATGATCCGAACAGCGAGGAGAATCTAGGAACAGTTCAATTTTTCTAATATTCGCAAGAATTTTTCTGTTTTCACGCCCGCCGCTCCCCGACGGGTATTTTTGTCGGAAAGAAAAAAGGAGCTACAGATGCATATTGACGAAATCCGCATCCGCTACATGATGGACGGCTGGGTGAAAGAGTCGAACTACGACCGCCGAAAGAAGCTCGGCATGTCCGAGGACCAAATTCGCGCCGATTGGCAGAAGGAGACGCGGGGACGGATTCCGTTCGAGACCTGGGCGAAAACGGTGCACGAGTTCCCGGAAATAATGAAGAGCCGCAAAAAGCGCGAAAAACCGAAATCGACGAACATCTACGACCCGTCGAACCGGAAGAAGCTCGAAAAATGGAAGCAGCGCCAGGCCGTGGAGAAGTCGTTCGAGGCCTTCAAGAAGATGACCCCGGAACAGCAGCGCGAGGAACGCCTCCGCCAGCAGAACAAGATGGACCAGTACCGCGCAAACGTAATGCGCCAGTTCGCCAAAACGCATTGATTCAAGGAGAAGAGACTATGGGAACCGCAGAATTAAGCAAGATTGCCGGAATCCGGCGCAAGTACCTGGGGAACGATTCCCTGCAGGTGGTCTTCGACGTGGAAGCGACGCGGGAAGCCGTTCGCGCGCTCCTAATCCAGGCGCAGAGGTCCGCAAAAGAAGCGGATTACGGTTACCTGCCGAAGGATTGGAAGAAGGACATTCTCCGCTCCGTCGCCGAACAGGAACGGCAGCTGAAGCTCGTACAAGGCTTCATAAACGAACTGACAGGGATGCTTTCGAAGGCGCGCGAGGCGGCGAAATAATGGCCGTGCTCGCAAAAAAAGTGAAGGATGTCGCCAAGGCCGCGCTCGCGGCGCAGGCGGTCGCCGCAATTAGGAAAAAATACGGCAGGCCCGCGCAGGAGCCCGAGCCGGACGACGGGGAAAAGGAAACCGCCGCGCTCGTCGAGAAGCTCGACCTCGCCGACCGCGGGCTCGGAATGGCCGTCACCCGCTTCATCGCTCGGGCGTCCAAGGGCGGAGTCCGGAACCAGGAAATCATCCGGCTGACCGAGGCCATCAACCAGCTCGCCAAGGGCGTCAAGTAGAATTTTTCACAACAACCAAGGAGTCCGAAATGGATATAGAAGCAATCAAGGCAAAGTACCTCGTGAACGACGTCCGCGACCCGTTGGAGAAATTTTCGTTTCTAATCGGAGTCAAAGCAACGGTCGTCGACGATATCGCCGTTTTTGCGAAATCGCGATTTGAGGCGCAAAAAAAAGCAAAAGAGTTGTTTAAGCGGAAAAATCCGAAACTCAATATCACCAATATAGAAACGTAACTTTAACTTCTAATATTCGCAAGAATTTTACCGAAGCGCGGGACGCGGCGTCCTGCGCTTTATTTTTTTCCGAAATGGCACAAAAAAGGATAAGGAACCGGTCACGGGCAAGGCGGAACAAGTCGCAAGGCGGGCCGAAACGGGCAGCGTCGGCAATTATGAAGTTCGTTCTCAAACTCGGCTCATTCAGAGACAACCTGGCGGGCATTTCCGGCGGTGGCGTTTCCGTCGGATGGATGGACGGAGCGAAGGAAAAGCCGAGGTCGATGCCGAAAAAAATCAAGAAGGGCAAGGCCAAAGGGAAAATGTCGCACGTCAAGTACGGTCCCGAATTCACCGGGCCGATGCAGGAGGCTCCTTCGCTCGCATTGATAGCACGAACGCTGTGCTACGGCCGCGCCAAGGGGACGAACCGATTCGGCCACGAATACCCGGCTATCCCGCCGAGGAACTTCGTCCGGAACCTGCAGGACAAGCATTTTCTGAAGCCAGTCTTCGGGACGTTCCGAAAAGAGATTCTTGCCGGGTTCGGAAAGGGCAAGACGGGCCACGTTGACAGGGCCGCGCTTATGGAGAAAGTCGGCGTCCTGGCGAAGGGGGCCGTCCAGCGGTCCATGCGCGACTCGAACAGCTATGCGGCGAACGCGCCGTCAACCATCGCCCGCAAGGGCTCGGCAAGGCCGTTAATCGATACCGGCAACCTTATCCGTTCCGTCGATTTCGAAGTCAAGAAGTGAGAAACAGATGGCATATCCCGAATTTGTCGCCGAGCTCAAGCGTCTGAAGCTGAAGAAGAACGCCAAAAGGCCAAAGATGGCCCCGAACAGGTTCTACCCGCATTCCGTGGAACTGCAGACGGTCGAACTCATCCGCAAGGAGCTAGAGGCGTTTTCGGAAAAGCTCCGCTCCGCGGCCATGGCCGGATATACGCTCGACGGTGTGGATGACGTCGCCGCCATTTCCGCATCGCTCGGAGACGACTTCCGGGCCGAGGTCTCCGCCTTGGCTGGAAAGGTGCTGAACTTCAACGTGACCGCGTTCGCGGAATTTTCCGACCTTGCCGTCGGTGAACGCTATTTCCCTAGCGACAGCGACCAGCAGGACGTAATCAACGCCTGGACGAGCAACTTCGTCGAGCTTTGCAAGTCCGCCAACGAGGAAATGAAAAAGAAGGTGGCGGGGCGCATCGCGGACGGGGTCCTGAACGGGACGAACATCCGCGACATCGAGAAGGACATCCGCAATACGTGCAGGACGTTCACGGCCACGAAGGCGGAACTGATAGGGACGACCGAGGTCGGCAAGCTGAACACGGCCATCGCCCGCCGCCAGAGCGAGTCGTCGGGCATCGAATACTACGAGTGGGGCGCGGCGATGGATGGACGGACCCGCGAAAGCCACGCCGTCATGGACGGGAAAATCTGCAAGTGGGGCGACGACACGCACTATTACGCCTGGGAGGACGACCCGAAGAAGCCCGGAAAGAGGAAACTCGTCCGGAAGGACCGCCCGAAGAACGCCTACATGGGCGCGCCGGGGACCGATTTCCGGTGCCGCTGCGTCGCGCTTCCCTACGTTCCGGAATTCGAGGACGACTACGAGGAAACCCGCGAAAAAGGCGAACAGCGAGGCGTCCTGCAGGGAAAGAACTCAAGCGCGGCGACCATGGAACTTCTTAAGAAGTCGCTGGCGGAGCAGGCCGTCAAGCGGCTGAACAGAAGCCTGAACAAGGCTCTCAAGCGGGCGAAGGGATTCGCCAGGGAACGCGGGGAGAAAAACGCCGAGTTCACGGAAGTGGAACCGTATATCTGGTCGGACGCAAGGCAGGCGAAGAAGGACAAGTCGTCGGACGAGCGGGTGCAGAAGGAAATGGAGATGGCCCGAATCGCGGTGAGGAACGGGTACGCGGTCGTCCGGCTTTACGAAAATTCCGGCAGCAAGAGAAAAAATCCCGACTGCTGCATGGACGAACTGGTGACAGAAATGAAACGGTGCAAATTCGCGAAACTGGAAGCCCGACTTCGTGACGCCCTGGAACAGGCGCCAAACGCATTTATCCAACTAGAGGAGGATAAATCCCATACCGAAATCATGGAGGCCTTAAAACTCGTCAAAGAAAACATAGAAAAAGACCCCGAGCAAAAGGCGAAGAACAAGGAGAGGTTTCGGAAAATTAGAAGCAATCTGTATTCTGCTTTCGTGTTTATTTCGTCAGGGAATAAATTCTTCAGAGTCAAATTGTCCCGTTTAAAATAAAAAAGACGGATTTTAAGCAGAAATCCGTCGTAAAGCGGTCCGCCCGTCCGAGTCGAAGATTTCTCTTCGAGGATCGGCTTCATAAAATTCCCTTGCGGGCTTATGCGTCGCAGTCCCACTTAAGGAACCACTCCATGAAATAAAATAGACAAAACAAACCGGATTGTCAAGGATTTTTTTTTTTTTTGAAACCAAATTTGCAAGTTTTTTTTTTCGGGCCGCCCCGCGCATTTTCGGGCCTATCTTTACACGAAAAAAGGAGTCCAGAATGGATATAGAAGCAATCAAGGCAAAGTACCTCGTGAACGACGATTTCGTCTCGAAGATGAAAAACGCGAGAGGCCACGAGTATGCGCGTCGCGGACTTTCGTTCAACAAAGAAGGCGAAAGCAGGGTTAATTTGGACGCTTACATCCAAAACGCGAATTCCGACCTTGGCGGCCTGTCCGGACCAGTCCAGATTTACGCGAAGGCAGACAGACGCTTGGGCGGAGGCGTGCCGACGTTCGGCCTCAACTGGAAGGCGATGGGCACGGTGAGCGTTCCGGAGGCGCAGCTATTCATCAAGAAGCTGCAGCAGGCCATCAAGTTCATCCAGAACGCGCCGAAAGTTTCGCTCCGTTAAGCCAATTTGCAAGAATTTTTCCGTTTTCACGCCCGCCGCTCCCCGACGGGTATTTTTGTCGGGAAGAAAAAAGGAAATTCTCAATTTGTCAAGAGTTTTTTAGAATTTTTTATTTTTTTTTGAGAAAATCTCAATCCTTTATATTTTTGGGGAGAGGTTTCCTATGGATATTCAAAAATTTCTAGACAGAACCCACCAAACAGGCGTCGAATTGGCCGCAAAGCTAGGCGTTGACGGTTCCGCGGTTTCTAATTGGTGTAAGGGGAAAACACTCCCAAATACACCGTTTGCGTTCAGCTTTTAAAAATGGGGGCAAAACTAGACGAATTGTTTGACGAAGAGACCGCGCGGGTCATTGAGCACGATATTTTGGCAATTCCTCGGCAATCGTCCCAAATGTCGGATGAAGAATGCCAAGAGCTTGTAAAAAGAGGTCTATCGGCTTTGATTTTTAACAGCAAATAACCGTTATATAACGCAAAATAACGCTAGTTAAGTTAAGAGAAGAGAATAGTACAAGTACTCCTTTAAAATGAGAGTACTTTTTCTTTGGCCCTTTCTTTTTGGCGGCTCAACAAACAAAATTTTTTTTCGGGGAAACCTATTGACGGTTATCAAATAATAACCTACATTGTATCCATACCGAAGATCTTCGAACAGGACGGATTCACCTTCTTCTTCTACATGAACGAGCACCTGCCGGTGCACGTCCATGTCATGAGTCAGGGGAATAAGGCCAAACTCGAGATCGTCGGCGGAAAGGCCGTCGCGGTGATTCCCGGGAGACTTTCCGTTTCCGACCTGAAGAAGGCGGAGAGGATTGCCTCGGAAAACAGCGGACTCATCGCGGACAGGTGGCGTGAAACTTTCGACAAGTGAGGTCTCCAATGGCTGACATTACCGAAAAGGACGTGAAGAGGCTCTGGGTTGAGGACGACTCGGTCTGCGTCGAGCTTTCCGACGGGCGCGTGGGGCGCGAGTTCTTCCGCGACTACGCGCCGCTCAGGAACGCGACGCCGGAGCAGCGGGCGAACTGCAGGCTCGACCTCGACGGCGTGTGGTTCGACGACCTCGGCGAGGGGCTCGAACTTTCCGGGTTCTTCGCGCCGAAGAAGACGAACCCGATCGGGCGCGTCTTCTGGATGTTCCCGGAGCTGAACGCGGCGGCTTTCGCCCGCAGGCTCGGGATTCCGCAGCCGCTCTTCGCCGCATACGTGAACGGCTCCAAGAGGCCGTCGGCGGAAAGGAGGAAACGGATCGGCGAGGAGCTGCACCGTATCGGGCGCGAACTCATGGAATGCGCATGATGCCTTCTTTCGAAGAACGCGCCGAGAGGCTCGACCTCAACGACGCACTCGGTACCATCTGTCGCAACCTGTTCTGGTGAACGAGCCGCTCTCCAAGGCGGCCTTGTAAAATCCTTTTCCTTACAAAAAACTGACACGAATGCGAAGCCGAAGCGCGCTTGAACCGCCGTTTCGGCTTTTTTTGTTGCAATTCCTTGAAGCTCCTTGAAGTGTTTTAAAGCGTATTGCAGTGTTTGTGATAGTCTGTGATAGTTTTGCCCTTTTTAGGGTGTTCCGTGGTTAAATTCTAGCCATGATGACGAGGGACCATTCGGAATTTCCGGTACAGGCGCTGAAGAGGACGCCGGAGGGCTACCTGACGGGGCGCGTGCGCGCGACCTGCTCGGGCGTGTTCCCCTACCGGACCGCAGACGGCGGAATAGTGAACCGTCTCCGCCCGGATTCCGAGGTGGGGAAGGCCGAATCGGTCGCCTCCCTGGATTCGAAGCCCGTCACGCTCCGCCATCCGGACGAGGACGTGACCCCGGACAATGCGAAGCGTCTTCAGGTCGGCTTCACGGGGACGGACGCCGCATGGGACGGTGCCTACGTGGCCGTCACGGTGACCATCACGGACCGGGACGCCATCGAGGCCATCGAGCGGGGCGAAATCCGTGCGCTTTCGTGCGGCTACGACACCAGGCTCGAGACGGAGCCCGGGAACTGGCGCGGGACCGGCTACGACGAAGTGATGACCGACATCCGCTACAACCACGTGGCCCTAGTGAAGGCCGGTAGGGCGGGCGACGGCGTGACCTTCAGGGTCGGGGACTGCGCCCTCGGGGAGAACTTTTTCAACAACACACCCGGCATGACGCCGGAAGGGGACAACATGAAGACAATGCTCATCGACGGCGTGCAGTGCCAGGCCGACGAGGCGGTCGTCTCCCGTGTCCAGGGGCTCGAAAAGGAGCAGAAGGACGCGAAGGACGAAATCGCCAAGGCGAAGCCGGAACTCGACCGCGTGACCGCGGAACGCGACGCCGCTCTCGCCGAGAATAAGAAACTGAAGGACGCGCAGGTTTCCGACGCGGAAATCGCGCGCTCGTGTCCCCGAGGATAGCCCCGAACGTCTTCGTCCAGCTGGACAGCTCGACGGGTTCGGAATACGATTCGGTGATGGCCGTCAAGGGTCGTTTTGTCGTGACGCGGTGCGTTTTCCGCGGAAGCAACGCCGGCGGCGACTTCACCGTGGAATGCGAGGCCCGCGAAGCCGAACAGCTCCCGAAGGAGGCTTCAGGTGCTTGATTTCGTTGAACTTGCGAACGAGACCTTCGACACGAGGATGGAGGACTTCGAGACCGCCATTCCCGGCGTCGTGGAAAAGGTGAACTCCGACGGCACCGTGGACGCGCGGCCGTCCATCCGGAACGTGCTGAAGAACATGCAGATGGAGCCCGTGGACCCGAAGACGGGACGGCTACGCCCGGCGAAGGGCGTTCCCGTCCTGTGGCCCGGGACTGCCGCTGCCGTGGCGAGGTTCGAGCTCGCGGAGGGCGACCCCGTGCTTCTCGTGTCGTCCAGCCGAGACCTGCGTACGTGGAAGGAGGGCGGATGGGACTCGGAATCGCCGTATTCCCCGACTTCGTTCGCCGGGAACGACATGAACTCGCTGCTTGCCATTCCTCTGCGCCTCGAAAAGCACGGGACGGCAAAGCCCAAAACCGTCGTCACCGTGAACCGGGACGGCTCGGTGAAGGTCGAGTGCGAAAGCCTAGACATCGACGCCGAAAGCGTGAAGATTTCCGGGGAGCTTGAGGTCGGGAAGCGCGTCAGGGCAGGGGGCGAGGTGACCGCGAACGCGAAGACGCTCCCGGTGAACCTCTCGACGCATACGCACATGACGGCAGTCGGGCCTTCCGACCCGGGCAAGGGCTAGTCCCTGTTGAGCGGGCGCAGCGCGCCCTTGCGCCTCTCGGTCTCGGAAAGGACGGGTTTCTCCTTCGGCGGATAGCCTATGCCTAGCCGCGAAAACACGAAGTGGACGGCCAGGCACACGGCGTAAAAGAACGCGCCGAAGAGAATGGCTGGGATTATCCCGAGCCCGAAAAGGACTCCGAAAAAAAGAAGGGCGAATATCCCGACGGCAATGCCTATCAGGACGGCGTCCAGAGCCGAGCCGAACAGGCCCAGCGCGGCGAAAATTGCGGGAAACTTCATCTTGCCTCCTTGCTTATTTCAAGATATACAAAAAAAACGGAAAAAAGGGCGGCCCGGAGCCGTGTTTTGCAGTGTATTGCAGTGTTTGTGATAGTCTGTGATAGTTTCACCCTTTTTTGGGTGTTCCGTGGTTATTTCGCCGACGGCGTCCCCGTCGCATGCAGCGGAACGCTAGCCATCGAGAGCTGGACCAGGACGGTCCTGTTCGCAATCGACAGCGACGGCGTCGCCTACGGGACAGCGAGCGTCTCGCAAATAGTATCGACGAACCAGGGCTGCGTGACCATATACATGCGGAAGAGCACCAGCACGACCGCCACGGAGGCCCGCGTGGATATCGTCCGGAACCTGCAGGTATTCCGGACCGGGAACGTCGGCGTGCTTTCGGGGAATTTCTGTCCGCGCCCGCTCGCGCTGTCGTCGGACGACAGCGACTGGTATGCGTTCAACTCCACGACGGCGTTCAAGGTCTCGAACGAGAACGCGGTGACCATCACCGTCCCGTCCGATAACGACCTCGGCTCGATGCAGGGGGCGGGGACTTGTTCTTCGACCGGGGACCGGAACCTGTACGTGTCGTGGGTGAATAACAAGCTGCGCTTCGCCAGCTCGGGCGATTTCTCGAACTTCACGCGCGGGGTGTGGTATTCGTTCTACGTCCCTGTAATATTCGGCTAATTCAAAGGAGAAAGACCCATGTCAAACAACATCACCACGGTGCCGATGCTCCCGGACGCGGAAGGCGTCGGGACGGATGACCTTTTCCGGGGCACGATGCGCGACGCGGGCATTCCCAGGCGCAAGGCGAGCTTTGCCGAATGGCTCGTGGAGCACTTCGCGAAGAACCACTACGGGAAGAAGAACGACCGGAACGGTATCCGCTTCTACGGGAAAATGAAAATAACCGGCGACATCACGGTCGGGGAGGTATTCGGATGACGGATCGCACCGGGGGACGTTCGGACCGATACAAGGAAATGGCCGACCGTCTGCGCCCATTCATGATGGCTCGCGAAAATGAATGCCCGGCCTGGGCTAAACTCGTTTTGCTTCTGAACGGATGGATGAACCCGTGGTCCGCGGTGAACGAACTGGAAAGGCTCTCGTTCCGGAATCGGGAAAAGAAACGGAGGCCGTCCAATGCACGATAGCGACCGCCTCGGCTGGGCTTACGGCCGCGCATACGACGACGGATACAGGGCCGCGCTCCGCGACATCCTCGAAGTGTGCGAGAACTATTCGGAGGCGTTCAGGTTTTACCGGGTCATCCCGACGAAGGGACTGAACCTTATCCGCGAGTTCCGGAAGAACCCGGAAGGCCTTCAGGCACTTGCGGACGGGTCCGCCTACCCGGTTCTGGCCGACAAAGGAAACTGGATAATCAAACCCAAACACAAGGAGAAATCCAATGAAGAAACAGAAACATCTCGCGATTGCGAAGAAACCCACCGCCAAGGCGAAAAAGGAAACGGTACGCCCGATTCCGCGCCGTGAAAAGAAAACGGTCCAAAAGCCCGCAAAAGGCGAAAAGGCGTTCAAGCCCCTCGGAAAAATCACCAAGGGTCTGATAAAGAAAATCGGCAAAGAAAACCCGGTTGCCGGAGCCTTCCTCGAATTACTGCAAGATTTCGGCATAAAGCCGGCCTTCATCAAAATCGAGACCGAACCCGAAAGTCCGAAGCCGGAAAAGAAGTCTTCCAAGAAGAAGGCTGTCAAGTGATGGAGTTCCCGAGGCACTTCAAACTCGCGGAGCTCTTGACGACCGGCACGGGCCTTCCGAACGTGCCGACCTGGGAACAGGCGGAGAACCTTCGGAAGCTTGGCAATATGCTTGACCGCATTCGTAGGCGTTTCGGCGGGCCCATCGCGGTGAACTCCGCTTTCCGTTCCGAGAACGTGAACAGGTCCGTCGGCGGTTCCAATACCTCCGCACACCTGAAGGGACTCGCTGCGGACATCCGCCCGGTTTCCGGAAAGCAGGCCGATTACGAAAAGCTCCTCGCCGCGGCCCGCGACGTGTTCGCCCTGCGCGACGGTGAGCTTTCCCCGGACCAGCTGATAATCTACTGCCGTTCGGCCGGTGACGCCTCGACCGGCTACCGGTTCTTCCACGTCGGATTCCGCGACGGGAACGGACGGGGGCAGGAACTGTGGAAGTGACTACTTGAAAAGGCCACGGAGGACGATGGCGGCAAGGCCCAGGACGTTCGCGGTCGTCGTGCAGAGCATCGCGACCAGGACGCCCGCATCGAGCCGTAAAAAGCCGAGCCCGGAGAATGCGACCACGGCGAGCATCAAACCGAGATATACCGGAATAAGCCACCCAATCCAAGAAACAAGCCCCTTGCGGCGTCTGGTGTCGTCGCCGTACCGTTCCGACTCCAGTTTCTGCAGCTCGAGCGACGGGCCGTCCTCGCGTTCGTTCCCGTCCGGATTGGCGTCCATTCTCCCTGCGGGAATGTCCAGGTCGAAGGGGCTCTCGTTATCCGTTGGCATTGGCTCTCCGGCGGATGACCTTGGCCTTGAAATAGTCGGAGATAAGTCCGTCGCCGATTTCCTGCGCCCACCTGAACCCCGGCATCTTGCTGGTCATGTCCCAGGGCGAGCCCGGCGTGTGGGTCCACTCGATGAGCTGTCCGGAAGTCCAGGACCCGAAGAACCCGACGACCTTGCGAATTACGCTTTTCACGTCGTCCGGGACGGCTTCCGGGCATGGTTCGACGGTCCAGTCCTTCACGGCGTCGAAAAGCCGTCTTCGCGTTTTCGGGAAGACCGGCCCGAACGGCCACGCCTGGGCGTGCTCGTCGAACGGACGGCGTTTGAGCATTACGAGACTCGTCCCGTACACGATGTAGAGGAGCTTCTGCAGCTGCGTCATGTTGAGGCGCAGGCCCTGGGAATCGGCCTCGGCCATTACGGCCCTGGCGACGTCCACGCTGTCGATTTCCGGGGTTTCCATATCCGAAATATACCAAACGGGGAGGCCCGATGCAACAATTAAGGAAGGTGTCCTACACTCTCGACGGCGAGACGCCCGCGCAGAAGAACTCGCAGACGTTCAACACGCGGACGCGGACGATTGTGAAGAGCCCGCAGTTCCGCCGCTGGCGGGATTCGGCCCTGCTCTCGCTCCGCGCCCAGGGCGTCCCCGCGAGGCCATACCCCTACGCGGAGATAGACATCCGGTTCGTCCACTCGGACCTTCGGCGCCGCGACGGCGACAACCAGCTCTCGAGCGTGCAGGACCTGCTCGTGAAGGCCGGGGCCATCGAGGACGACTGCTGGACGCGCATCGGCACGCCCCGCGTCTCCCACGCATTCGGGAAGGCGGCGAGGTGCGAGATTCGGGTCGTCGAGGTGGAGCCTGTGGACTGGAAGGGGAAGATTGAATGCAAATAAACAAGAGCTTTTCTGCGAAAATCTGTGTTTCTTGAATTTTGTGGTTTTCTTTTCGTTCCGTTGCTTTTCTCCTGGCTAATATCGAAAAGAAAGCGACTGTTGCATTTTCCCGGAACTTTGTATATTTTGTTTTGGAAAAGACAAATCGGAGGCAAAGAAAAATGGGAAAAACCATACCTGAAATCATCAAAAAAGCATTTGCCTTTGAAATTGAAAATTTTAAAGGCAAAATAGAACGTCTTGGAGTAAAAGACGGCGTCGAGTGGTTCTTTTTCAAATTTTCCGAGATTCTGGAAACCGGTTTCCCTGTGGTTTATGGGTTAAAGGATGGGGAAATAAAAGAACTACGCGGTTTTGATTCCGTACGCCTGATTGGCTCATTTGTCAAAAATTGAAAGATATTTTTCATTAAAAATTTTGTTGTCAATGCGCATTACGCCACGGCCGACCATTACCGGCCCTGACGAACATCCTTCCTTGCAGAGTTCTTCAATGTTGCGCTCCACAGTACCATTGAAAATTTGTGGTTCGATGTAAACAAGTTTGCCATTTTTAAGCCGCTGTAAAACGGTAGCATGAGCCCCACTTTTTCCTTTCCATGCAATGGTGACAATATAGACGCCCTCTTCTTTGCAGGATTCCTCGAAAAACTCAGCATAACGCTTTGGGGTCATCTTCTTGTATCCTTTTTGGCTTAAAAACTCATGATAGTAAGTAGCCTTCGGCTTGCTTCCGTCCAAGTTTTTCCAAATATCAAAAGAATGATTGTAAGAAATCCATTCCGACAATGAGCCCTTGAAATTTCCCTTGGCTTTAACATCAAATCCCCAAAGGCGCAACATATAAGCGGGAACGCATGTCTGGCAGTTGATCCGGTATGCTTCGCCTGCCGAGTAATTAGGATTTGCGCTTTGTTTGTCCGCTAATTCGGCATTCATTGGTACGCCTTTTGTGATGCCTAGCGATTTCTCTATTTTTAACCAGTTTTCGGCCATCGCCATTTTTTCCTTTTTATGCATATCCTTTGGCATCTCGGTTCTCCACTTTCGGAACTTGCGGATTTTCTCGGAATCCGAAATGGTCCTTGCCGCGTGTCTCGCGTTCGCCTCCCGTAAAATTTCCAGTTTCCGTTCGACCATCCGCTTTTCGTTTTCGGCTTCGGCGCGTTCACGTCTCGCCTTTTCGAGTTCCGCGCCCAGACGTGCGCTTTCGGCGGATTCCGGCGGCGTTCCTGGTTCCGTCTCCCCGCCCGGCCCTTCCGGGCTTTCCCTGACCTCGTAGGAACCGTCTATCTCCGGGTCCCATGCCACCATCGAGCAGCGGCACTGGAAGTCCTCGCCGGGGTTGCCATGGAACATCCCCGCCGTCCGGGGATGTTCAACGGGATGGAGCGGGTCTTCCGGGTTTTCCGTGTAATAGACGTCCGGATTCGATACCGAACAGATGAGCCCGTTCATCGAGCGGTGCGAATCGCGCTCCCGGCCGTCTATCGTCGTGAGCCACCTGTAGTACGAAATCCCGACATCGCGGAACTGGGAGAGCTTCGCCGCGCTGTTGAGCTTGCCGGTTTCGGTCCGGGCGATGAGCTCCGCGCGGGAACGGTATTTCTTCGGGAGCTTCGCCTTGATGGCCTTTTCGAGCCGTCCGAGGTTCCATCCCTCGTTCTTCGCGCTCGTGACCAGCATGGAGATGTCCTTCTTCGCGTCGGCCTCTGCGGACTTGCAGAGCGTCTGGAAGTTCGCGCTCCAGGTCGCGAAGATTTCCTCGCGGGCTTCGGGCGGGTAGTAGGGCTTCCCGACGATCATCTCGGTCCAGTCGGCGAAGTCGGTCGAGGCCTTGCGGCGCATCTTCCCGGCGATTTCCTCGACGCTCGCGACGAAATCCGCCGGGAGCGCGTCCGGGACCTTCGAGATGTCGTCCATGTCGTCCCGGGCCGGGGAAAACGTGCTGGATTCGTTCGGCGGGAGCGGAACGACCATCATAGCCTGCGAAAAGACGGGCCGTCACGGTTTTTCGGCCGAACTCGACCCTAAATATTGCGACGTCATCGTGGAACGCTGGATGAACCTTTCCAAGAAGGAGGCCTTCCTTCTGAAGGGCGACGGGACGAAGATGCCCTGGTCGGAACTGAAGGCAGTGAAAGGGAAAAAGGTGTAAAACGTTTAAACGAGATTGAGACCTAGAGAAATGTCGTTCCATCCGATGTCAAAAATTCGAACGTCCCGATGTTCGTCCATTTCATCGTGGAACTTGAGAAAGGCTTCCCTCATGGTTGGAGCGTAAACATGCTTTTGCCCGACATCGGAACCCGGCCCGAAATCGAACAGGAACGTGACCCCATAATAATGGCCTTTCCCGGTCGGTTCGGAATCGTTCCACTTGAAATCCATTATTTGGACATCGCACCGGTCCCGGCAGCGCTTTTCGTAAAGGTTCTGAAGCGCAAAAATCATGCTGCTTGTCTCAAAATGCTCCCACCGTTCTTCCAAGGCGGAGTCGGGATTCGTCCGCGACCGGACCAAGAACGAAATTTTCCAGTAAAGGTGCCATACGTCACCAGTCATATCAACGTCTCCAAGCAGAAGGATACCAAATGCAAATCACGAACATCATTGGAAAATACAATTTGACCCTGGACCGCGCAAGGACGGACGAGGAAAAACTGACCCGAATCGACAGGCTTCGAGGCGCACTGGCGCACCGGGCGGCTACAGCACGTTCCGGGGCGAATTACGTGGCAGCAAAACGCGCCGAAAAGAACCGGGAAAGGTTGCTTCAATTCGGCATGAAAAAGGGAAAAAATAAATTTCACGTGATTCTTGAAGGGAAATTCCGGTACGAGACGGATGTCGTGGCGGAGGATGCCGACGATGCCGGATACAGGGCAAAAACCGAGGCGCAGACCGCGGCGAGAGGGGTGAACCTCAAGCAAGAAAAGGTCGTTTCGGCAAAGGAATATGAAACAGGAACGGCGAAATAAACCGCCATTCCCGTAATCAATTAGAACGGCAGGTCGGCGGAAGAAGAACGTTCCCGGCTTCGAAGAGCGGGCTCACGGCATAGGCTCGGGCTGCCTTCCCGAACGAGTGTGAGACCCGGGGCGTCCCGATGCGCGTCCAGCAGTCGTCCTCGATGACACCGGCCTTCACGAGCAAGTCCTGCACCGAGGAAAGAACAATTTTTATCCTTGTCCAAAGGTCACCTCTAAAAATTCAGTTTTCAAAAATTTGGTTGCATTTTTTAACCAAAGCAATTTTTAGAGGTTCCCCAAAAAGAAAAAGCCGTGAAACGTAAAATTGGCAACAAAGCGAAAATTCAAATCGCCAGCAAGTATTACCATGGCGAAAGCAAATGCCCGTTTTCCGATTAAAAATATTCTGGAATATCGAGCATTGATTCTGCGCGAATGTTTTTGAATAGGATTATTGTGGAGAGCTTCTCGCCTTGGCAAAAAAAATACATTGTCGAACAGCAACTGCAAAAATGGATGTCATACGAGAGCAACAAAATTCTGCAAGGCTATTAGTCTTTTGACAATCCGGCTTGGGTTGTGGGGAATCCCGATTTGGACCTCGTCTAAAAATCCAATTCCCTAGATTTCGATTTTGTGGTCCTTGAGCTTTCGCCAGAGCGTCGCGCGGCTGATTCCGAGACGTTCCGCGACCTCCGTCTTGTTGCCCTTGCAAATGTCGAGGGCGCGCATAATGTGGCGCTTTTCCATTTCGTCGAGCGGGATGATTTCTTCGGGGCGCTGGGCTGCAATCTGTTTGGGTTCGCTTGCGCAGAATTCGCGCGCTTCGGACGACCTTCCCGGTGCAGGCAAAAGTTCCTTAGTGGGGGCGGAACAGTTGAGCTCGTCCGGCAGGTCCTCCAGGCGGATGGTGCCGTTTTCGGAAAGGACTATTGCATGCTCGATGATGTTTTCGAGTTCGCGGACGTTTCCGGGGTAGCTGTAGGTGGCGAGTGCCATCTGTGCCGCGGGCTCAATCTTTTGAATGACCTTATGCTCTTCTTTTTCGAATTTCAGTACAAAGTATTTGACGAGGTTCGGGATGGTCGAACGGCGGTCCCTGAGCGGCGGAACATTGATGTGGAACGTGTTCAGCCGGTAGTAGAGGTCCTCGCGGAACGTTTTCTTGGACATGGCGTCCGAGAGGTCCGCGTTGGTCGCCGCGATAATTCGAACGTCCAGGTAGCGGGTCTCCGTTTCGCCGACGCGCCGCGTTTCGTGGCTTTGCAAAAAGCGGAGCAGCTTGACTTGCGTCGCCTGGGAAAGTTCTCCTATTTCGTCGAGAAAGAGCGTTCCTCCGTTGGCTTCCTCGAAAAGCCCCTTCTTGTCGGAGGTCGCGCCTGTGTAGGCTCCCTTCTTGCTTCCAAAAAGTTCGCTTTCGACGAGGTTCTCCGGAATCGCGCTGCAGTTTACCGCAATGAATGGGGCGTTTGCGCGCTTTGAAAGCCGGTGGACGATGCGTGCGAGAAATTCCTTGCCCGAACCGGACTCCCCGGTTATCAGCACGGAACTCGTCGTCGGAGCGACCTTGTAAAGCAGACGGAGAATTTTCTGCATCCCGGGAGTGTCGCCGAGAAGGTTCTCGAGCAGATGGTCCTGCAGCTTCCGGTAGCTGTTCGAGGTTTCGAGCCCCTGCAGATGCTTTTTGGCGACTTCTTCAAGCGTGTGAACCTTGACGGGCTTCACCAGGTAGGAATCCGCACCGTGCGAAAGTGCGCTCTCCGCATCCTTGGACGTTTGAGGCGTGCAAAGAAGGACGACCGGGACCTCCGGACTGTGGGATTTTAAAAAACTGATGACATCCACATCGCGGTGAAGCAAAAGCGAAATGTCGATAAAGGCGAAGTCGATAGGGGTCTTCGAGATCGTATTGATAAGAGCCGTGGAATCGGATACCGTGTAAAGTTCGACATCCGAAAGCGACCAGGCGGCAATCGCCTGGTCTATCGCGCTCTTGTCCGCATCGGCGAGCAGAACGTTCATGGAAGCTGTCTAGCCGTTTTTGTGTGCGGCGACAATCTCGTCCACTTTCGCAATCAAATCCTTGTAGTTGGGAGGTTTGGAGAAGATTGCCGAAACGCCGAAGTGGCTTGCGATGTTCAGGTAGTCTTCCGAGGACGTCCGTCCGCCGCCGCTGATTGCGATGACGCGGTCAAGCTGGTTCTTGTTGCGGAAGTCGAGGATGACTTCAAAACCGTCGCCGTCCGGTTCCGGCATGATGATGTCCGTGATGACCACGTCGTAGTTCGTCTTGTCGTAGAGTTCCTTCGCCTTCTTTCCGTCTTCGGCGGAATCTACTTCGTAGCCGGACATGCTGAGCATATCCGTGAGTACGGAACGGATGTCTTCTTCGTCATCGATAATGAGTACTTTGGGCATTATTTGTCCTCCGTTTGTTTTGCTTGTTGCCAATATAGTTCAAAATTAGTTCCTTTTCCGAGCGTCGTTTCGATAGAGACGTGCGCTCCGGCGGATTTTATGAGTTTCATGGCGACCGCGAGCCCGATCCCCGATCCCTGGCCCGGTGCCCGCGTCGTAAAATAGGGCGTAAAGATGCGCCCCAGAACGTCGGGCGCCATGCCGCAGCCCGTGTCCTTGACCGAAATTTTGAGATAGGTCCCGATGGGAATCGTGGAAAACTGCGTGACGATTTCTTTCGGAACTTCCACGACGGTGCAGCTGTAGGTGAGCGTTCCTCCGTTTTTCGCCATGGCGAGAACCGCGTTCTTTCCCATGTTCATCATGATGCGGTGAAAGTCGGTCGGGTTGCCGTAGGCCATGAGGCCGTCTCCGGACGCCTTGACTATCTCGACGTTTTTCGGAAGCATCGGAATCAGCGCGTTCTTGACCTCGTCGAAGACGATTCCCACGTTGAAGTTGTTTGCCCGGGATTCGTGCGAACTTTCGCGGAGTTTGAGTTCTTCGTAGGTGCGCTTGACGAGGTTTGCCGCCGACTGCATGGAGCGCCGCATGTTTTCCAGGTATTTGGCGGGCTTTTCGCAGGAGGCGTCCTTCGGAAGGGTCGCGATGGCCAGTTCGCAATAGCCGATGATGCCCGCGAGAATGTTGTTGAAGTCGTGCGCAAGCCCGCCCGCGACATTGCTCATGTCCTCGAAGTTCGAAGCCTTGATGAGGTTTTCGCGCAGCTGGTTTCTTTCCTCTTCGAGCTGGTGGAAGGTCGTCGTGTCCTCGATGAGTCCGAGAATTCCCTTGAACGTTTGCGTTTCGTCGAGGATGGGGACTATCGTGTGCTTTTCATAGCGTTTGTTGCCGTCGGGATCCAGGTAAATCTCGTTTTTGACGATGGGCGCCCCGGGCGCTTCCACGACCTGCTTCTCGAGTTCGCTGAAAACCGGATAGTCTATCTGGTCCTTGCGGTTTCCTCGGACGTCAATATCCTTTTGGTTTTGCTGTGCGTAGGAGCCTTCCTGGCGTTTGGCCCAGAGGCGCGCCGGGATGTTGTTCAGCAGGGAGTCGAGGAATGTTTTTTGCGTGTCGTAGCTGAGGGTGAGATCGATTATCCGGCGGCGGTTGTGATCGCGTTCGTCGATGATTTCCGACTGGAGCTTGGCGAGTTTCTTTTGGAAGTCTTCCTTTTCAAGGGCGTCGCGGAGGACGATTCTGTAGCCGAGAAGAATCTTTCTTGTGAAAATTCGCGAAACGGAAAGCGTTGCGGAGACGGTCATCGTCCCGCTTTTAAGATTGACGGGAATGTTTTTGGAATCTTCGAGCTTAATCGTGGGGATAAAGCGGGTGATGGGGAACTGCAGAAGGATCCTTTCGTTTGCGGCGAGCATGCTGCAAGCCTTTCGGTTGGCGAACTCGATATTTGCTTCGGTATTCAGCAGAATGAAGCCGTCGTCGAGACCGTCGAGAACCTGGCGAAGCGATTCGGAAACCCCGATACCCAGTTTGGAAACGGTCGAAGCCGCATAGTAGAGAACCACCGAGATAACAAACATGAAGATGCATGCGCTTTCCCCGTAAATGAAAATATTCATGGACGGAAGGATAATATCCATAATGACGCCGCCGATAATGGCCGTTGCGAAGGTGACGAAGACTATCCGGTGGACGCGGTGCGTTTTGCTTTGCAGCGACTGAAATGAAATGATGCCCGCGCAAATGATGGGGAAGATGAAGAAGATGGCTATCGCCAGATTGACGCAGAAGGAATTTGTGGCCGTATAGCCGTACCAGACTTCGACGATTCCCGTATAGAACTGGTCGATTGCTCCCGTGAGAATGACAAAGCCGACGCCCAGAAAGTGCCAAAAGCGAAATGCGGGGCGCGCCTTTTTCCAAAAGGTCCGCAACGTCGATTTTGAAATTTCGGATGTCGTACAAATGATCGCATAGCCGTATTGCACCCAGCAGAGCGCTCCGAGCCAAAAGACGAACTTTCGCGCGGATTCCGAAACATAGGCGTCCGGCAGTTGCTCGACAAAGGCGAGGACGTTCCACAGAATGTCGATGACGAGAACGTAGAGCAGGTTTCTTTTGAGGTCTTTTCCGAAACCGTTTGAAAGTACGACGGAGAGGATTATCGGGAGAAGCGCAATGCAAAATACAAGCGCAATGGCGCCGTGTAAAAAGTGCAAGCTGAATTCGAATGCATTCATCTCTTAAAAAATCCTTGCTTACAATATAAACATTTTTTACGCGGCAGACGAATGCAGGGAATAAAAAAAATACGCCCGGCTTGCGAACGTATTTTTTGAAAATTGAATTCTTGGAGGTGGCCGTTAGCGAACGCGTCGGATGCCGAACGTCTGCGTCTTCTTGTATTGCGACTTGGAAGAGAACCGCTTGACCGTTTCCGCGTCGCCGTCCGGGTTGGGAGCAAAACGCGTCTTGATGGAGGCCTTTGCTATGTAGGCTCCCGTTCCGACCGCGTTTCCGCTTTGCGATACGAGGCCCTTTGTGCAGCGGGAAAGCCATTCGATGCGCATCACTATCTGGTTATCGCTCGAAAGGTATTTGGGCGTGATGTTCTGCTTTCCGCGGAACTTGTTCACAAAGTTTCCGAGGTTCGTGTAGAAGGGAAGCTCGATATCGAGGCTGAGGGCGGACCAGGCCGGGGATTCTCCGAGGCTCGCTCCGCGGGGAACTCCCATTTCGACGATAAAGAGCATTCCGTCGAAGGCGTAGTTTGCCGTATCGACGCTCGCCTTGAGTTCGCCGTTTTCGAAAACGTCCCACTTGCGCGTTTCCTGGTCGAGGATAAACAGGCGGAAGTCGGCGGATTCGCCCCCGCATACTTCCGCGCCTTTCGGCGAAATTTCCGAGACGGGATTTTCGGGGCGGAACTTGATGGAAATTTGCGGATTTCCGGAACCCGCGACGGTTGCCCAGGGGTTTTCGCGTGCGGGCCTATTGCCGTTTTTGTCGAGGAAGAGCGTTTCGTCTTCGGGCGTAAAGCGAATGCGGTCGCCTTCCTGTACGGCGCTTTCCGTTTCCGGGTCGTAGATCATGTTGAACGTCGCGGTGTTAAGCGAGTAGCGGTAGGGGAAAAGGTTTATCGGACCTTTTCGTTCGCGCTGGATGGGAGCGTGTGTCGAGTCCCAGATGGAAAGCGGCTCGCTCGCTTCGACAATGAGCGTCATGAAGCTTCCCGTGCTTCGAACCGTGCCCGCGAGAATAACGGGGCCTGCGAGGTCTTCGGCGAGAGTCGAATCGCTTTCGTATTGGGCGCCGCTTCCCTTGTGCTGAATCAGGAGGCCCGCTCCGACGAGGTCGCCGCCCTTGGGCGATATGCCCGAATAGTTGCCGTTTGTGTTGCCGAGGCGGAAGGCGCTCGAAAGTCCGAGGACCGCTTCAGTCCGGTCGGAGTTCCAGCTGAACGTTTTGGCGTAGAGCGTTTCGGGGGCTGCGCTTCCGAAGATGACCGAGACGCTGTCCGGTTCGTGCCTTTCATCTACGGCGGAGGCGAACGTTGCCGTCACATGCTCGGCGAGACCGTCCGCGTCCGCGTCCGAGATGCTCGCGTATTTGAACGGAACGGGCAGAATCTTGAGCGTAAACGGCAGAACGGGCATGGCGCAGAGGTTAGAGACTCCGTTCCCCGATTTGTCCGTAACGGTCGATGTCGAAAGGAGCTGCCCCTTCATGCCTTCGGCGATGACGGAACTTCCGTCCGCGTCAAACGAAACGGTAAATTCCCAGATGTTGAGCGATTCGTTGTAGAGCTTTGAAGATGAGACGCTCGGCGTCTTCGAAACGGAATTGCCGGAGGCGTCAAACAGGGCGAGCGGGAAGGAAAGCCCCGGCGCGGAGATGGGTTCCGAAAATTGGACGTAGATCCTGTCGGCGCTTGCCGTGTCGAGGCGTTCGAGAACGGAGAGCGAAAGAACGGTCGGTGCGATGGCGTCGCGGTAGAAGTCCGTACTGGTTTTCGTTTCGCCGGAAATATTGCTTGTGAGCGTGACCGAGCCTTCGGGGTTTGTGAATGCGGATGTGTCGCTTGCCTTGAACGGGACGAGAACGAGCGAATCGGTGACGCTCGCGCTTGAAATGTCGAGCGTGTCTCCGCGGTATTCAAAGCTTACGGACGTAAACGATTGCGATTCCTGGTAGGAGGCGGTGAGGATGATCTTTAGCGCGTCCGGAACGTTGTCGCAGTCGGTGTCGAGCATTTCGGCGGAAGAAATGATGGGCCACGGCGGAAGTTCCTCGATGATGAGGTGCGCCCTCGCGGACGTATAGTTGAACTTGGAACTGGACGTGGCCGCGGTCGCGTAAAGGGTCGTTTCGAGCGACGTATCGCTTGTGACAAAAAATGTCGCGGTTCCCTTGGAGAGCGTGAGCGTCGTCGTAGCAATGTCGGCCGTTGCGGACGTGTAGAAGAAGACGGATCCTTCGCCGACGGAAAGCTTGAGTGTTATGTCCTCGTCCTGGAGGAGCGTCCCTGTGGAGTCATAGAGGGAAACCGTCACCTGGGCGCGCTTTCCAATGTAGGCCTTTACCGTGTCGATGTTAAAGAGCAGGTAGCGTTTTTCGAGCGGCGTCGTAATGGAATCCCATTCGACGTTTGAGCGGACGACCTTGCATGCGCAATCGTAGCTTCCCTTGGCGTTTGCGCCGTGGTTGTGCCATGTCACCCATTCCACCATGTTGTTTCCGTAGGCGAGATTTTTGGAAACGGAGAAAATGTAGTCGTCATACTTTTTGACGTATTCCGTGTTCGAACCGAAATACGAGACGCCGTTTCCTTCGAAGTCATCGAGGAATCCGGACGGGGAAACTGTGCTTTCACCGCTGTAGATGGCCGTGTTCACCGTGTCTTCGAGGGACGTCGCCGGGGTCTTGAAGGGCGTTTCGAAGTCGAGCGTGAGCGTTCTTGCGACCGAAAGCGTGCTCGAAGACGGATCGTAGTCGGGCGGGTAGCCGTAGATGTGTGTCCCGTGGTAGAAAATCGCGATGTAGGGGTTTTGGACGTAAGCCTCTTCCTTTTGGCCGTTGACTTCTTCGAGATATGTCGTCTCGGAACCCGAATAGTAGGGACCCTTGGTGAGGTCGATTCCCTTGAAATAGACGGGGTCGGAGGCTTCGGTGTGGGCGCGGAGCGACCAGGAATTGACGAGATCCTTGAATGTCGCGGAGGTGAACTTTATCTGGAAAAGATACTGGCCCGAGACGGCGAAGGTTCCGACGAGCGTTATCGGCAGGTAGTATCCGCCGAGGCCGTCGCTTTGCGGTGTTCCGAACGATACGTCCCCGGATCCCGCGGAGGTTCCGGTTCCGTCCCAGACCGATTTGATGTAGCTCACGGGGTTCAGGTTTGACGATTTGAGATAGAGCCTGAGTTCCGCATTTTCGTAGGCGACCGTGTCGTCGTTCGTGACGCTCACAAAAAGCGTGTTGCAGTCTTCCCAGTTGCTGCAGGCGGACTGGTAGGAGGACGGCTTGACGTAGATGTTGAAGTTTGCGTATGTCGCTTCGCTCGATGTGGTAAAGCTGTAGTGCTTGCCGGAATTATTGTCCGTGCTTGCGCCGGAAGAAACGTCAAAGTAGTAGGTGGTTCCGGCGGAGAGACCCGTGAGGAACGCCTCGTGGAAGCGGACAGCCTTGCCCGAATCCGCGACAAACGACGAAGCGAGCGATTGAGAAGTTTCCCCGTAGCTTACGGTGCCGTTCAGGGCCTGTTCGCCCGTCCACCAGTAGATGTGCGCGCTGTTGTTTGTCACCTGGCAAATGGTGACGCCCGTGATGTTTGCCGTCGTGGGATTTTGCGTCCACGAATACCAGGCTCCGTGATTGTCGTCCGTGGTGTAGTTCTTTTTGACGTCGTGGCCGACGAGGTAGAAGTAGTAGGTTTTGCCCGGCGTGAGGCCGTTGACGGTGACCGCTCCGCCGACGCCGCCCGGTGCCTGGACGGAATCGACCTTTGCTAAGTCGGGAGAAGTGGCGTAGTAGATGGTGACAACGGCGCGTTCGTCCGAATTCCAGCTGATGATGGCCGAGGTATCCGTGATAGGCGTTCCCTGGATGTTCGAAAAAACGGGACCATCGACGTCCTCGGGAACTTTCTTGGAAAGGCTCAGGCCCGGAATGATGAACTGCGAAGAAAAGTCGATGCAAGTTTCCGTGGCGGTGTAGTCGTTCCAGTCGTCCTTGAGCGTTTTTTCGGGAGCGGATCCGCCCATCAGTGCGCCTTTGGGACATCTGTATTTGTAGGGCATGCCGCCCGCGTTGTAGCCGTCCGGGTTTGCTGCGCGGTTGTGCGGATGGTTCTCGGTCCTTGTGCCCGCGCCCATGATAAAGGAAAGTCCCCACGGATTTGCGCCCATGTTGTAGTAGAAGTTGTCGAGCGCGACGTTCAGGTATTGTTCGTCTCCCGTCATGTCGTAGAGCATAAAGACCGCGTTTGCCGCGCCCATGTTGTAGCGGTTAAAGCCCCAGTCGCTCGACGTCCACACGAGGTTGTAGGGCGGGACGACCGTGAAGCTTCCATACGGGTTCGTGCTGACGACGGAATCTCCCTGTGTGCCGTCGTCCGTAAGGCGCGTCATCGTCGCCACAATCCGAAGCAAAAGCGAATCGCGTTCCTCGCTCTGGATTCCGTAGCTCTGGGCCTTGGCAACCGTCGGAAGAATCAGCTTGTCGAATGCGAAGAGAACGTAGGCGTGGATGTTTTCATAGTCGGTCATCCAGCCGCCCGGGTAAAATCCGCTCTGGTGGCCCAGATAGCCTCCGCGGAAGTAGGGAAGGTTGTATTTGTAGTTCGAAGCGTTGTCGTTTATCGCCGTGTTCTTGTAAAGGTCAAAGGCGTAGCTCGTATCGCGCGTCGCATACCAGAGGGCAAGAGCCGCCGCAGCCGCATCGTCGTAGAGCGGGCCTCCTCCCGTGTAAAATCCCAAAAGTTCGTCCGTCGTCTTTCCGTCCGGAGCGTACTTCGAAATGATATTTGCGTAAATGTCCTTTGCCGCCGCAATCAGGGAATCCGAATAGTTGTCGGTTTGGAACATTTCCCACCCGACGGCAAAGAACGCCATGGCCGCCGCATACATGCCCGCCGCGTTCGTTCCGATACCTTTGGCCACGGGCCGCGGAGCGCCACCCTTGGCCGTGCTCTGGGCATCCTGATGTTCCGGAACATCCCAAAACTGATGGTCCGCGGACCCGACGCCCACCGAATGATACATGTCGCCCTGCGCAATCAGTCCATCGGCCTTCGAAGCCTTGTAAAGCTTGTAGATAAAATCCACACCGGTCTTCGCTTCCCAGAGAATGTCCGGGATGCCGTCCGTCGTGACCGTATCGTTGTAGGAGGCTCCGTAGTGGTCCTCGGCCCGTTCCGAATACACGTTGTAGGCGAGCGAGAGGACAAACGCCGCATACCCGAGCGTCTGGCTTACTTTAAAATGGTCACCGCAGTCGTGCCATCCACCGGAAAGGTCGTGCCCTACCGCGGAACCATCCTTGACGTGGCACGCACCGTGCAGCTGCGAGTTGGTATTTCCGCAGCGCTGGATGCCAAAAAAGCGGAGCGTCGTTTCGAGGACCGCGTTAAAAAGATATTCGTTGATGATGAACGGAAACGATGTGTCCTTTCCGACGACGAGAAAGTACGTGCCGGGAGTCGTGAGCTTCGAAAAGTCCGCGGAGTAAAGATTTTCCTTGGAGGTCGAAAGCGAATCCGCAGACCCGAATTCATAGACGGAGCTGATGGAATTGAACGCCCCGTTCACCCAGATGTTCGGCTTTGTCCAGTTGCCGAGAGGCGAAAGGGAACCTTCCCAGGCGGAAGCTCCGCTCGAAGCGTCAACCACCTTGAACGTCGTCGCGGATGGCTCCGCGACAAAGGCGAACTTGTGATTGTCCGCAGGTCTGAAGCCTATCTGGTTTACGCGGATAACGGGGCGCGCATAGACGTTGAGGCTGTCGAGATAGCGGCGGCTGCACGTGTCGCAGGTGAAGTCGATGTTCGGAATGCGGTCATCGGCAAAAAGGCTCGCTGCGAGAATAAACAGCAAAAAAAGAATCCGGGGCATAAAAACTCCTTTCAAACACACCCGCTTCAAAAATAACTTTTTCCAAAATGAAAATCTGTTTTTTCGCTTGCCTCGCGTCGGCGTAAACGTTCAAAGTGTTCTCCGACCGTTCCTTTTTAACAGGCCTGGAACGATTGGTTTCGTTCTTCCGTTTACCGGCATCCTGGAGCGAAGTTCAGAACTTAGAACAGAGAGTTTAGTTCAGAGTGGAGTGTGGAGTGTGAAGAGTGGAGTGTTGGAATACAGATCGCTTCGCGAATCTAAGTTC
>CAVBPX010000009.1:0-53948 GCA_963597395.1 Eggerthellaceae bacterium
GGTCACCTCTAAAAATTCAATTTTCAAAAATTTGGTTGCGACACTTCGCACTGGTTCGTCATTCAAAGTGCCAAATACATCCAGTATTCGCCACTTTTCATTCCTGCCATCGCTTGGTCTCACTCAAATTTTCTTAACCAAAGCAATTTTTAGAGGTTCCCTTAAAATTCAAGGATGCCGTAGATTCCGGTCCGGATGCGGTCGTTGTTTTTCTCTTGCAAAATTCCGATGGCGAGTTCCGCCGAGATGTGAAAATAGGGGAGAATGCCCACCTGGACGCGCGGAACTATATCGACCATAAAGTCGTCCGTAATGTTTCCGAGGCTTCCGGAAGTTTCAATGCCGATCATCGCAAGGAGCGCATCCGTAAACTTGAATTGCGGGGTTGCTCCGAAGGCGAGCGTGGCCAGTCCGCCGTCGCTGACGATTCTATCCAAAAATCCGATGCGCGCCTCGTAGAGCGTCGAGAAAATTCGGGAGAGCGGATGCAGTTTTGCGTAGGAAAATACGAGTGCCGAGCCGCGGTGGTTGCCTATTCCCACAAGAAAGTCCGCTTCGATGGTGGAATATTCGAAAATGCGATATTTTGCGCCGAAGTCCACGTAGGTCTGGACCGTTTCAAGATCGTCTTCGGTATCGAACAGGAGCTTTCCGCCGATTTCCAGATAATCGTTGATGGCGAGCTGCGCGTTGACGGGCAGATATCCGTCCTCCTGATAATTTGTATAAAATCCGCCGCCCACCGAGATGCGGTCCCGCGAAAGGAATTCGGGCCCGAACGTGTAACGGGCGTCCCAAATGTTGTCGAGAGCAAGAGCCGAACCCGACAAAAGCAGAAGGACAGACAGGGAAGTGCGGAAAAACTTTTTCACGGAAAAAAAATAGAAAATTTACTGTTTGAGCGTCGAAGTCCAGTGGTCGGTCAGGGTCGAGATGATTTTTGTCCGGGCCGTATCGAGAATTTTTGTCCGCTCCTCGGGAAGGATCGCCTTTTGGAATGAAACGGAAAACGGAATGGGTTCGCCGTCGGGGGAGAGCGAAAATTCCAGGTCGCCTTGGATGTGGAGCGTGTCCGTGGCGAGAATCTTCATCATGATTTTTCCGATGGGAAGTTCCGATTGAAGTTCGACGGGAGAGCTTCCGGGCAAAAGAGGCGTTGCCGTGTCACGGTAGGCGACAGGAACCGTCGTGATGCTGTCGAATTCGACAGTGCCGTTTGCGGAGCGGAGCCAGAGCGTGTCCTCGGACGGATTCTTTACCGTGGCGAGAATCGAAAAATAAAGGGTCCCGAGGCTGTCGGGAATGATTCCTCGCGAAATGTTCTGGATGAGTAGAATCGTTTTGGGGCTTGGAACGAACCCGCCGAGAGGCTTTTCGCTTCCGCCGAGGACGTCCTTGTTGATGGCCGCGGAGTCCAGCGAGACTCCGGAAACTTCGAATTTGCAGCTTCCGAGAATCCGCATGGCCTGGACCTTTCGGGATGCGGCGCATCCAGAAATCAGAAGAACGGCAAGCCCAAATAAAAGAATCGCTGAAAAAAATGGAAGACGTTTCATTGGTTTAAAGATAGCTTAACGCACGGGAAATGCATCGGAACGCATGTTTTGGAGCGTCAAAATGCTCGCGGGGAGGCCTTCCTGAAAGTTTGGACCTGTATGCCCGATAATTGCCATTATGGAAACTTGACCCGACCTTTTTAAATTTAACTCTTTTAAACAGGATGGAGTATTATTTTTTGTAAAAAATTGTTTACTCTTTTTCTTTTTAAAGAACAAATAGCGGTCGTAAGTCGTTTTTTCGGTCCATTCTATTATTTGGATTTTCATTTTGGGCAAATCCGGGGATAGTTCCTTTTCAAGATTTTTTTCATAGGAGCGGACAAATTTCGTTTCGTCAACGCCCTCCATCGTTTCGCTTGTGCCTTGCGTCATCTCCGGCATCTTTACGCCCTTGGACCACCGCAAAAACCTAAATCTTGCAGGGTAGAGGTTTAGCCGTGAACCTTTTTTACCGTCCAATTTTGTCAAGTAGCTCGTGAGATAGCTCCCGAGGTCCGCCACCCTTTGACATTGCTTTGTCTTCGTGTTGCCGTGGCCCCATAGCTCCGCTATTGTCGGTCCGCTGTATCCCTTCGGCCTCGTGTCGTTCGGGATGAATTCCGCACCGCCTAGCGTGATGATATGTGCGTGCCAGGCTCCACGTTCCTGTGGCTCAAACGCCACAAGATAGCCTTTGCAAGGATAGGCCCGCTTGAACTTTTGCCAAAACCTCCGAAAATCCTCGTACAGCTGTTTTGTGTCCGTCATATTCTCCGCATAGGTTAGAGTGATGAACAAGCGGGCATCCTCGCCATTGGCCCGCACCAACCACTTAAACCTTTCGCAGGCGTTGCGGACGTTGCGCATATTGGCCGTACGGCTTTCGGCCGTACCTTCGCTTGTCTTTATCTCACCCGTTGAATAGACGAAATAATCATTTGTCCGCTTTTTTTCTATTTCTCCGGTCCTTCTATCAATTTCTCCGGTTTCCTCGTAGAGCCATTCATAGGACGCACCGCCTTTGGGCTTTATGTTTGTCGCTATGCGCTTGATGAACTTGCCCGCTCTGATTTCCCTAATGAACATTTTTAAACCCCCGTTGTGTCATTAATCCAACATTTGTCAAGTCAATTTTAAGACCGCCCCGACCCCGAACGCTCCGACCCCTCCGGGTACCGGTTTTATCAATCATTCGGGCGAATTCCCCGCCAAGGCGGGGAACCGGGCTTTGGCGGTATAAATTTGCGGGGGATGAGTGCGGGCCGAGGCCCGCCCACCCCGCAAATTTTCCGTTCAGACCGAACCCCTCCGGGCTTCGGTCCGAAGTCGCCTTTGGCGACCTAACAATCCCTTTCGCAAAAGGCACAAAATTTTTTTGGAAATTCATTGATTTCAATATACATTTTTTGAGGTTGCGGGCTCCGCCCAACCCCGCAAGGGCTTTCAGCCCTTGACCCGACAAGGGACTTAGTCCCTTGACCCGTTTCTTGCAGGGCTCCGCCCTGCACCCGCAAGGGGTTTCACACCCCTTGACCCCGTGCCTCCACCCCAAAGCATAGGAAGAGAATGGAGACCAATAATAGTATTGTGTGTTGTCTTCCATTTCCTTTTTACCTACTTGTATTATGGGATGGCGTCCTATCGTCCGCCATTTTCGTTGATTGAGGGAATAGAAAGATTTGAAAGTGTTTGTAATCGGTGAGCGTCTGTTTGACGCTGAACAAGGCACCAATGAAAGGAATGCGAGAGAGAAGCGGGAGACCTTCGCTTATATCCTGTGTCGTCCTGTATGTGCCGTTCATTGTCAATGTGTCCGAGACGTTGCCGACCGCCCGACCGTTCAACGTGCCGTTGTCCTCGTTGCGCACGGTGTAATCAAGCGTTATTTTGTCGCCTTGACGCTTTACCTTAATGCTTATGCCGTATTTGCGCCACTCGTAATTTGTGGCGACTATTCCGCCTTCCTGACTATACGTTTTCTCCGGCACCTGTTTCTCATTGCCCCAATCTATCGTTATCGTCGTATCAATGGCAAATTCTAGCGTTCTCCGGGTGAAATTCGTGTCGTTGTTTTCAACGGCCCACAATTGCCAAGAATCGTAGAACGATGGCATTTTTTTGAGATTTCCCGAGGCGAGTATTTGACGCCATTCCACGCCCATTTTGTCCGAGAACGTTTTGTTATAGGCTATGTATTCTAGCTTATAGCTTTGGAACGGCAACGGAGACGGGAGCGGGGGAGAAGGGAGAGCCCCGAGGCTGTCCGCCAACGCCCGGAGGCTGTCCCGGGATGCGCATTTGAGGCTATCCGCTTTTAACCTGTACGGGAACTCGTCCGAGGGGACACGCTGAACGGACGAATCAAGGCAGGAGATGTATATCTTTCCGTTGTCTTCCTGTCTGACCGCCCTAATCGTGTTGCCCTGTTTTGTAAGCATCCAACCGTTAGCGAGTGATGCCGATTTTAGAGCGGTCCACAGTTCTTTTTTTTTGTCCGAACGGACCGATAACACGACCGAGGTTTGCAGGTATTCCGAAGGGAGCGAAAGAGCGCAATTTGTGCAATAAGCCGGGAGGACCTCAGAGACCATATAGACGCCCGAGAACTCGTACATATTTGGCGTATCGTTTGCGTTCTCTTTTGCGTCCACTTTCCACACACAGAGCGCAAGGGCTATGATGCCCACATAAGGGAGAAGCGACCTAGGGCGAAAACTCCGGACGCAACGAATGCAGTTTAACAGGAATGCCGCAAGCCTCATTTGTTCCCCCTTTCGGTTATCCGTTCATAGGTAAAATTGGGGTTCTCCATTTGAGGGAGGCCGTCCACCACATACCACCGCACGCCATCGGAGCGGTATTGTTTGGTGTATTGTATTACATTTTCCGGAGGCTCCGGATTTTCCGTACCCGACCCGCCAAGGGTTTTGGCATTCTGCAACGCCCCCACCGGGGCAAGCCCCTTTGAGGGGGCGAGCGTTGTCGGTTTTTTCTTTCCGGCATCGCCAATCTTTTTGAACGGTCCGCCCGAGACGACTAGCATTATCACGACCGCCACGAGGAGCAGGGCCACGATTTTTAACCCCTTTGAATTAACGAACACATTGTTTGCTATCCTTCCTTCCTTCAATGCCCCGGCCGTCTTCACGAAGGATTTGTAACAGCAGTAGAAGCGTTTGTCGTAGCGGAATTTGGAGGTAATGAGAGGCTGAACGCCAACGGTATGCCCTATGTATCCTTCATAGATTGATATTTTTGCGGCCTTCGAGTTTCCCCAATTGCTCAAATTCTCGAGGTAGTAGACGCTTTCCGTCTGGCGTCTGAACGATATATCAACTTGCTCGCTATCCTGTGTAGCCCACCAAATTGTATGGTGATAATGCCGATGCCGGGAGATATATTTGATAAGCGTCTTGCTGTATGCGCTTTTGAAGTCCCGGGAGCTGAATGCGTTTTGCGCCTCGTCTATGATGAACACGCACCCGCTTTGTCTGACCTCGTATTCATAATCCGCCACCTGTCCCGAGAGGTCATATATAGGTTTGACCGTTTCCGGTTTGGCGTAGAAGAATCGTATGGCCCATTGTTCCGATGTGATTACGTCCGAGTTCTCGGGCACCTCGTCCTTGAATGCGTGTACATAGCTGTTTACTATTGACGGGTCAATTTCAAGGAGAGCGGCCATATTGTCATTTGAGAAGCCCTCTATATTGTGATATATGTGTGTAGGCGTGAGGTTGCCGAATATATCGCGAAGTTTCAAGAGCTCCGCTATTATTTTGGAGACCATATACAAGGACTTTCCGGAACCGGGAACGCCCGCTAGATTGTATATCATTTTAACCCCCTTAAAGAAGACCTGCACGCTTTATCAAGCGCATATATATTTTAATCGTGAATCCTGCAGTAAGGCAAGACGTTATCATCCCGAGCATCCCGGCCAAGTCAAGACTTGCCATCGTGTCCACGACATTTTGCGGCAACACGCTAATTGCATTGTTCCATATATCCGCCCAAGATTTCACATCGGCAGACGGGAACAGGTCCGGCAGGATGGCCGAAAGCAGGATAGCGAATATATGTATTTGGATTTCCCCGATTTTCATCAAGACCCAAGCCACCGTATCCGGATAATACAGAAGGAGCAGGATTATCCCGCCAATCCACAGCGGACGGGACAAGATGGATATTATCGCCTGTATTATCCCGCCTATCAGTCCGCCTATCAAGAACCGACCCGCCACGCCCGCAAGCAGGGCCACCGGAGCGAACGAATAGACTATTTGCATTTCATTATAATCAATCATCATCGCCACCCTTTGCCCCGGTTGCAACCTTGAAGAGCCAAAACATACACGACAAAGCCACGATAGACCTAATCAAGCTTCGCCCGACTTCCCACGGTGTTTTTCCGAACATTTTTATTTCCGTTGTACACAGATATTTGCCCACGCCATCTATATTAACCGCTCCGCCTTTGCCGAATGTTATTGATGTTTTTTGGGTAAGAAATGCCGGGCATCCGCCCGAACCGCTGAAACGCTTGAAATTGAAGAGACCTACTATATTATCCAAACTGTCGTTAAACGCCTTGACGGCTCCGCTGTCCGCCAAGCCGGCTATTTGGTCGCCTAATTCCTTTCCGAGGCTGTCCACCGTGCCCGAGGTGATGCCGAATCCGCTATCATATTGCGCCAAGAAGCGGTTCAAACTGTCCAATGCGCTATCACCGTCCGGATATCCGAACGTTGCGCCCCATCCGGCTGTATCCGCCATTCCGCTAATGCTGTCCCACAGTGCGCCTATCGCACTGTCCCCGTTCCATCCTTCCCCGGTGCTGTCCGAGCCCGAGGACGAGCCGAGCAGGCCGAGAGCCGTCTTTATTCCGCCCAAGGCGTCAAGTATGCTGTCCAACGTTTTCGGTTCCCACTGTACTATTTTATCCGCAACCGTTTGCGTTGCATCGTCTATCTTGCTTTCCAATTGGAGACTTATCCCGAAGACGCCTTTCAGATATTTTATGAGGCTGTCCAACTCCGGGTAATAGTTGTATTCCCAATCCTCTCCGTTGCCGATATAGGTCGTATCGTTGCCGTTTCCGCCCTGTCCGCCTCCGCTTTGGGAGCTTTCCGCACTGCCCGAGCTTTCCCCGGTTTCGCCTCCGTCCCCGCCTTCTCCGGACGAGGAACTTTCTCCGGGTTCTCCGCTTCCCGAGCTTTCCCCGCCCTCTCCATCGGACGAGGACGAGGAACCGCCCGGAGTGCCTCCGCTTTCGCTTGATGAACTCTCCGAGGCCGAAGAACTTGAAGGGCATCCGGCCCCGAAACAATTCGGTGTCTGACTTGAAGAACTCGTTTGAGTCGTGTCGTCTCCGGCATTCTCCAAGCACCAAGAATCAAATTGCGCTTGCTTGCCATAATTGCAAGCCGTCCAAGCGGTCAAAAACCCGGATTGATTATAACCTACCCACGGAGGTTGAACGTTATAGCAAGGCTCCAAATCATTAACGCCCCAACCACTTTCACAACAAGACGTACGCAAACTCTTAATGCTTTCTTTGTACCTATCGCCTCCGCATATATTACAATTTCCATTACACGAACCATCCGATATATTGCCCGATTGCCATACACCGTTGTACTTATCACATTCGGCCTTTTCCGCCTCACACACATCACCGCAACTTGTACCGTTCCAAGTCCCACCGCCACTGACGCATACTGCGCTGTCAGCCTCCGTTGAATCATTGCAATACATATGATAACGGCAACCAAACAAATAATTCTCACCCTCTATATCATCAGCATTCGTACAAGTTCCTTCCGTTACGGGTGATTCCTTGGTAGGACTAAAATAGTAATAACTCCCATTCTTTCTAACAGGTTCGCAAGTCTCAATACTTGCGCTCGTTGCGCAATCCTTATAGTTAGGACGCCCAGAATTACATTTACTTGAATTTAGCTCCCATTCACATTGACCATAGACCCTATATAATACAACGGAAGTACTCCAACAATTCCCCCAAGCCCCCGAGAAGGGGAGCAGGAGACACACGAGGCAGGGGAGAAAGGGAGCTTTAATAATATGCATCGCAACCGCCTAATGACATATACGTACACTCTTTGTTATTCGCAAGACATATTTTTGCAGTGTCGGTTTTTGTCTTTGCTTGCTCCAATTTTATCATACATTTCATCACCGCCCCACCGTTTCCCTTCGGATATTTCGCCTTGCTTATGCTATCCATTTTTTCGCTTTTGATTTTATTTTTGAGGATAAAACGCCTTTGTTTATCCGTATAGTGCATTGTTTCTACACCGTTTGAATAAGCACCGCAGGGAGTGGGGAGGTAGAGCGTATCCGTCCGGCAGACGACCGAACGCCCGAGCTTTTCAAGCTCCAATTCCCTATATGCCGAGATTATTTTTTTCTGAGTTTCCGCCTTGAATGCGTCATCAGTGAGAAGCAGGGCGAGGGCTCCGCCCTCTATGCTCTTACGAACGCCATAGCGATAGCCGAGAAGGCCGGAAATTGCGAGCAGGGAGACGAGGATAATTATTTTGGCGATTTTCATTTGATACCTATTTGGGTTTGGGTTTGTGTTTGTGTTTGTGCCAAAAGATAATCAGAATGACGCCTAAGGATTTTGGCCTTGGCGGAAACCGAAAGATTTCGGTCCGAGAGGACCAACGCTTGAAATTTTAGCGACCAAATATAACCGTTGTCCATCAGTTGCCCCGTAATGTTATTTTGATGATGAATAGCCCCGAGAGGAACATAGCAAGAAAACCGAGAGCGCACCAACCGAAGCCGACACAGGCCGACAATGTGCCGTTTAACTCTTCAATCTTGACAATTAGCGTATCTTGCATTTTAGCCCTTTCAAAAAAAAGGCCCTTTTTTTTTCACGGAGTGAGGGCACAACTCCGACAATTTACCAAGCCAATTGTCCGGCTTTGAGGGGGCTAATTACTTGCCAACGCCACGATTAACGAGCTTGCAGACAAGGCGCCAACCGACCCACACGAGCAGACCGGCCGCACCAATGCCGATAGCAGCAACCGCAACCTTTTGCATATCGGTAGAGAAAGAGCCAATAGATTCAATAATTCCACTTGCCATTTTTTCAATCCTCTTTTTTTTAATCCTAACATCGGTTTAGTGCCGTCCGGCCCTGCCGGCAGTAGGTTTAACCTAAAAGCAGTTAGCCAATTCCCTTGTTCACAATCGCACAGACGCCCGCCCAAAGGGCAACGGGGGAGAGCCAAAGCACCCCCATTAAAACGCCTGTCCAAAATGCTTCAAGGTCTATAGTTGTCATTTGTCCGCCAAATCCTCAAGATTCACGACAAAGCCGTTATTTGTCGGCTTTACGTCAAGTACGGCCTTGACAAGCAACGGCTGTTTGTTTGTCTGAAACTTTTTGACGACCGGCATCACGAGGAACGAATTAAAGACCTCGTCCTTGATGAAAAACAGTTTGGGAAACCCGTCAAGGATTAACCCGATAGTATTGTAATGTTTGCCGTTCTTTTTGGACGTGAAGCCCCCGACCGAGTAAAGAACGCCATTTGTTTGCAGTTGCATAATTGCCACCTCTTATTTATCGGTTTCGTTTCGTTTCTGTCGGATTTTCCGCTAATGCCCGATAATTGCCATTATGTAAACTAGAAACACTGAAAAAACCGCCGGATATTCCGGCGGTCGTTTATTTGCGATTATTTCCCGAGGCACTCGTCCATTTTGGCTTCGATTGCCTTGCGGTCCATGTGCTGGCCGATGAAAACCAGGCGGATTTCGCGATCGCCGTATTCCGAGTCCCATTCCTTTTTCAGTTCCGGTTCCTCGGCTAGGGCTCGTTCCTGTTCGCCCTTCGGGAGCGAAGCGACCCAGCGGCCGAGGCAGCGGACGCTCGCATCCTTTCCGGCCTGCTCGAAGATGTAGGAATAGACGCGGTCGTCGTCAAACCACATGAGGCCCTTGGTGCGGATGATTTCGCCCGGATATTCGTCGAGGAACTTTTCGAGCTTTTCGCGGTTGAACGGACGGCGGCGCTTATAGACGAACGTGCCGATGCCGTATTCTTCCGATTCGCCTTCTTCCTTTTCTTCTTCGGGCTTCGAAAGTTCCTTGATCCAGGCGGCGGAATTGGCGACCTTGTTGAAGTTGAAGAGCTTCGTGTCGAGAATGTCCTTCATTTCGACCTTTCCGAAGTTCGTCTCGATCATTTTGGCTTCGGGCTGGAGCGCGCGGACGACTGCCTTGACCTGTTCAAGCTCCTTGGCCGAGATGCTGTCCACCTTGTTTAAGACGATGGTGTTGCAGAATTCGATTTGCTGCACGAGAAGACTCGCGATGTCCTCTTCGTCCATGTTTTCGTCGAGAAGCTTTTCTCCCCCGCCGAATTCCGTGGCGAGGCGCATCACGTCAACGACCGAGATGATGCCGTCGAGGTGGCACGGCAGCGGTTCCCCGTTTTTGCCCTGGAGCTTTGCGCCCATGAGCGTAATCGTCTGGGCGATTGGCAGAGGCTCGCAGATTCCGCTCGCTTCGATGAGAATGTAGTCGAACTTCCCCTGTTCGAGAATCTGGGCAATCTGCTCGAGAAGATCCGTTTTGAGCGTGCAGCAGATGCACCCGTTCGAAAGAGGCACGACGGAATCCTTTTGGGTGACGTTTCCGCCCTTTTCGATGAGCGTCTGGTCGATGTTGACTTCGCCTATATCGTTGACGATGACTGCGACGTGGTATCCCTGCTGGTTGTTCAGAACGTGGTTAAGAAGCGTTGTTTTGCCGGCTCCGAGGTAACCGGCGAGAAGCGTAATGGGTACGGATTTCATGGTTGGAACTCCTTGTTTGAAATTTTTGTGACGGGAAGCGGAAGACCCGAGCTTGCAGGTTCCGTTTCGCATAACGGCGCCGAGTCAAGAGTCTTTTGGAATGCGGCGCGAAGACTTTCGGCGGAAAATTCGGGAAGCTTTTTTTTGAGCAGATGCCTTTCGGCAAGTTCGTTTGTGTACAGTTCGAGTGGAATTGCGTGATAGTTTCCCGGTTCCTGCTGCGTGACGGAGCCTTCGAACCGGGCTTCGGACACTTCCACCCGGGCTTCTCCCCCGCTCACCGTCTTCTTTACGGTAAACCGGGCGACGCCGCCGAGGTTCGTTTCGAGCTGCTGTTGGTTTGACACAAAGTTTCCGAGCGACCAGTAAACGAGCGCACGGTTCCCCGCCTTTGTCGTAAAGACGCCAAAAGGTTCGACGACATGCGGATGCGCGCATACGAGAATGTCCGCGCCAGCGTCTATCGCCATTTCGGCCGTCCGCATCGCCTCTTTCGTCGGAAGTTCCGTGTATTCCGTTCCAAAATGCAAAAAGGCGACCGTGACCTCGGCGGCGGCTTCGGCGCGTTCCACCTGGCGAATCCAGTTTTTGCCCGAATCCAGAAGATCGACCAGATAGGGACGTTCCGCCGGGAGCTTTTGACCGTTCAGGCCGTAGGTGAAGTTTACGAAGGCAAAGCGGATGCCGTTCTTTTCGAGCGTGAATGCGGAATCGCAGGCCTCTTTCGTCGCATGGATTCCGAGCGCCTTGACGGGCTTGTCTTTCCAGAAGTCGAGCGTAAAATCGACCGCCTTTTCGCCCCGGTCGATTGTGTGGTTCGTCGCATGGGTTACGATGTCAAAGCCTGCGTCGAGTTCCGCAAGGCCCACTTCCTCGGGCGTTCCGAAGTTCGGGTAGGAGGAATAACCTTCGCTCCGCGAAACAAAAATCGTCTCCTGGTTTACGACCGCAATGTCCGCCTTTTGAATTTCGGACTTCCACGGTGCAAAAACGTAGCGGAAATCGCACCGGGCCTCTTCCGCTTCGCATGCCTTGAAAAGCGCCGAATGGAACAGAACGTCCCCGATGGCAAAAAACGTCACTTCCGAGACCGTCGAATCGGGCCGCTCGGCCTTGGCCTTGACCGTTTCCGCGGTCTGAAGAGCTTCTTTGTGAGTATTTTCGGCAGGCTTTGCCCGCGAAACTTCCTTTTTGGAGACGGGAACGCTTTCCGTTTTTTGGACGGATCCGCTGCAGGAAACGACCGCGAGAAAAATTCCCAAAAGAAGAAGCATCTGGCGCATCATTTGCCTCCACGCTTTTACGAGAGCGAAGTTTCCCGGAATTTGAGGCTCGGGAAGTTTTTGACAGCGAGGCTCAGACGGTATTCGTTCGGGAAAAGGCACACGATGCGGTCTTCCTTGTCGCGCATGCAGTCGATGCCGTTTTCATCGACAAACCGATCGACGTCGGCGGCCGGGCCTACGACCCAGCGGACCCCGAAGGACGGGATGCGGTCTAGCGAAACATCCGCGCCGTATTCCGCGAGCAGCCGATACTTGAGGACGTCGAACTGGAGTTCCCCGACGACGCCTATAACGGGAATCGCGGACTTGAACGGCTGATACAGCTGGGTCGCGCCTTCTTCCGTCAGCTCCTTGAGGCCCTTGGCGAGCTGCTTTGACTTGAGAGGGTTGAGCAGCGTGACGCGGGCGAAAAATTCCGGGGCGAAGTCGGGAATTCCGGTAAAATTCATCTTTTCGCCCTTGGTGAGCGTGTCGCCGATGTGGAAAAGTCCCGGGTCGTTGATGCCTACGATGTCCCCCGCCCACGCCGTGTCGATGACTTCCTTGTCCTTGGCGAGGAATGCGGTCGGTGCCGCGAGCCGGATTTCCCTGCCCGAGCGGACGTGAAGGACCTTGTCGCCGCGGGTAAATTCGCCGGAACAGATGCGGAGAAATGCGGTTCTATCGCGGTGTTTCGGGTCCATGTTCGCCTGAATCTTAAAGACGAAGCCCGTAAAGTCCGGTTCCTCGGGCAAAACTGCCCGCTTGTCGGTTTCGCGCGGAAGAGGCGACGGGGCTAGGCTTGCAAAGGCGTTCAAAAGCTGGCGGACTCCGAAGTTGTTGACGGCACTTCCGAAAAATACGGGGCACATCTCCCCCGCAAGGAAAAGCTCCCGGTCAAAAGGATCCATGCCGCCCGTGACGATGTCGTACTCCTCGCGGAACTGCCTAACCCAGTTTTCTCCGCAAAGTTCGACGAGCTTCGGATCGTCCGGACCCTGCATTTGCAAAATTTCCTGGTGTCCGGACTTTTCGTCATAGACGTTGAACGTGTTTTCGGCAATGGAATAGACGCCCTTGAAAAGCTTTCCGACGCCTATCGGGAGCGTAAAGGGAATAGCCTTGATTTTAAGGACGGATTCAATCTGGTCGAGAAGGTCGAGAACCGGGCGACCGTCCAGATCCATCTTGTTGATGAACGTGATGATGGGCGTGTGCCGCATCCGGCAAACTTCCATCAGCTTGATCGTCTGTTTTTCGACGCCGTTTACGCTGTCGATGAGAACGAGCGCGGAGTCCACGGCGGTGAGGGCCCGGTAGGTATCTTCGCAAAAGTCCTGATGCCCCGGCGTATCGACCAGGTTGAACCAGCAGCCTTCAAACGGAAAGTTCAGAACCGAGCTCGAAACGGAAATTCCGCGCTCCTGCTCAATCTTCATCCAGTCGCTGACCGTGTAGCTGCGGTTTGCCTTGGCGCGAACGTGGCCCGCCTCGCGGATGACCTTTCCATACCAAAGAAACTTTTCGGTGATGGTGGTTTTTCCGGCGTCCGGGTGGCTGACAATGGCAAAGGTGCGCCGCTTCGCGATTTCGGGATTGGTAGTCAAAATGGCCTCGTTCGTTGACAGGGCCAAATATAGGAAATTTTGCAGGCGGGAACTATTCCGGATGGCGTTCGAGATCGAGAATCAGCGCTTGCAACGATTCCTCGACCGTTTCGCGGAAATTCCCCGCGCCGAGACTGCAGCTCTTGACCGGATGCGCCGCGTCCGTCCCCTGGATAATCCGGATAACGGGATATCCGCCTTCCATCGAAAAAAGGACCGAATAACCTTTGTTCAGCAACTTGTCGATCAGATCGCGCATAAGAGAAAAACTCCTGTCAAAAAGTGGAGGCGAAAAGCCGTTTTCGCTAAAATACACTTTTTGTCCGGCAAATGCAAATGAATTTTATTCAGCCGAGAAATCGGCGTCTTCAAGGCTCTTGGGCAGGCGTTTATCGGTCTTGACGCCCAATTTCACAAGCTTTTGGGCCTGGACCGTCAAGTTTCCCTGGCCGGTTTTCAGTTGGCCTAGTGCCTTGTCGTAGGCGGCCTGCGCCCCTTTAAGCCCGGAACCTATCTTTTCGAAGCTTTCGGCAAAGCCTATAAACTTGTTGTAGAGCTGCTCTCCCTGCCGGGCTATCTCTTCGGCGTTTTTGCTTTGGGCCTCTCTCCGCCAAATGTCCGCGATGAGCTTGATGCTCGCGACGAGATTGGTCGGGCTTATCATCAGGATGTGCTTTTGGTAGGCGTAGTTCCACAGGTTCGGATCGGTCTGCATGGCGAGCAGGTAGGCCGTTTCGACGGGCATAAAGAGCATCACGAAGTCGAGCGTGTCGCTTTGCGTTTCTTCGTACTTTTTGACGGCGAGTTCGTCAATGTGCTTTTTGACGGACTGGAGATGTTCTTTTCGGGCGGCTTCCTGGGTGGCCGTATCGTCCGCGGAAAGAAACCTTTCGTAGGCGGTGAGGGAAACCTTCGAGTCGATGATGATGGACCGCTTGTCGGGAAGGCGGAGCAACACGTCAAGCCTTCCGTTTCTTCCGCCGGGCATTTTTACGCTTTCCTGCTCAAAGTAGTGCACGCCTTTTTGAAGCCCCGAGCGTTCGAGAATGGTCGAAAGAACCATTTCGCCCCAGTCGCCCTGGACTTTTGCGTCCCCCTTGAGGGCCTTCGCGAGGTTTGACGCCTCGTTCGAGACGTTCTGCGTCTGCCTGACGAGATCCTCGATTTGCCTTTTAAGGCTTGCCCGTTCGCGGATGCCGTTCTCTTTGGTTTCCTGGACCGTTTTTTGGAAGCTTTCGAGATGTTCGTTGAGCGGTTTTAAAAGAGCCTCGACGCTTTCCTTGTTCGTTTCGGTAAAGCGCTTTGACTTTTCTTCGAAGATTCGGTTTGCGAGTTCCCGAAATTCCAGGCGGGAGGCGTTTTGAAGCGCTTCCCTGTCGGCCTTTTCGCGTTCCTTTTCCGCGTCCCGGACCAGCCTGTCGTTTTCCCGGGCTTTTTGAACGTCTTCCCATTTTTCACGGAAAGCCTTTGTTTCGGCGAGTGCCTCCGCGAGCTGCGTGCGAAGCAGGGTCCTTTCGCGCATCCAGAGAAAGCCGAAAACCAACGCGCCGAGAAGACAGCCGGAAACGAACAGAATCGCGCTCATAAACATCTCCTTTGAAACCATCAAAACAATTTTTAGCGGTTCCCTATCGACAATGTAGAATTAAATTTTGACAAAATTTGTCAAAAACTAGATTTCGGAATTTTGAATTTCCGAAATTTTTTCGCGCAAGGCGTCGTAAAGTTCATAAAGCCTTTGCGTTCCGTTTTCGAGGATGTAGTAATGCCGAATGTAGGGAACGAGCAAAAGAAGAAAGGCGACGGCGAGAAGGCACACGGGAAGTTCCGGAAACACATAGAAAAAAAGCGCGCTTCCGACAAAAAGCAGTGCAAAGAGGAACGTTACAAGCAGATGGACAAGACGCTCGTGCTGGAAAAAACGGATCTGTATGAGCAGGTCCGAAAGGCGCGCCTTTCCGTCCTCGGCGGAAAAGCCTTTTGAAATGAAAGCTTCGGTTTGCGCGATATAGTCCAAAAGTCTCTTCTTCATGTTGCGGCCTCTCTTCAAAACTTACTATCTTTTCGCCCGAAATGCAAGAAAACCGCACTTTGCACAACGCATTACGCCAGGTCCGTCATCACATCGGCAAATTCCAGATGTGCGGATTTTCCGTCTCGGGTCTCGCCACGTATCTGCAGCTCCCCGAGCTTGACTTTTGCGTCGATATGGGAGAATGTCCCGTCTCCGCCATCGGAATCAACCACGTCTTTTTGACGCACGCCCACGGCGACCACAGCCGCTGTCTGATGCGGCATCACAGCCTCCGTCGGATGATGGGCGTCGAAAGGCCCTCCGTGTATTACATTCCGGAAGATCTCGTCCCGGGGGCCAAGAACTGGATTCATTCCGAGGCCCTTTTCGAAGGCGTTCCCGAGTGCCGGTTCAAGCTTCCGGAAATTGTTCCGATGCAGCCGTGGACAAAAAATTCCCTCCGCTACCGGAAGGACCTCTCCATCGAGGCGTTCCCGGTAAGGCATGCGCAGCTCGGAAAGCAGCAGTTTCTCCCTTCGATGGGCGTTACGCTCTTTAGCCACAAGAACAAGCTCAAGTCCGAATATCTGGGGCTCGATACGACGCAAATCATCGAGCTTCGAAAACGGGGCGAAGCCATTACGCGCGAAGTCTTCGAGCCGATTGTGACGTTTCTCGGCGATTCGCTCGGCGAAAACCTCCTCGACCCGAAACTCGAATCCATCTGGGAGTCCGACATTCTCGTCTCCGAATGCACGTTTCTCGATGACGGCGAAGAGGACATGGCGGAGAAAAAGGGGCACACGCACATTGCGGATCTGGTGAAAGCCCTCTCGGAAAAGGAAAATTCCATGCGGACGCGTCACATCGTGCTGAACCATTTTTCGATGAAGTATTCCGCGGAACACATTCTGGAAACCCTTCAGAAAAAAATTCCGGAAAGATTTCAGGACAGGGTCATCGCTTTCATTTAAGGTGAATATGGCAGACGAACTTGAAAAAGAGGAAAAAACGGAATCGCGCGTTCCCGAATTTTACAGGGACCTGAACCGCGACAAGGAATACCCGTGCCTTTGGCATTTTGTGCACCGGCATGTTCCCGGTACGCGGAAGCCTGTTTTTACGGAAGACGGCCATCCCGACAGCCGCCCCATTGACTGGAATGAAATTTTTCCGAATCACAACGGGCACATCGAAGTCGAAATAGGTTCCGGCAAGGGCGGATTTCTTGTGGAATACGGCTTGCGCCATCCGGACCGCTTTGTCCTCGGAAGCGAATGGGACTTGACGTGGGCGCACTATGCGGCGAGCCGCGAAATGCGGAACGGCGTCGGCGAAAACACGGCAATGCTTCGCGGAGATGTCTTCTACTTTTTGCGGGACCGCGTAAAGAGCAATTCGGTCGATGCGTTCCACATGTATTTTCCGGATCCGTGGCCCAAGGAACGCCACCACAAGAACCGCCTCCTCCGGACGGAGTTCCTTGTGGAAGTCGCCCGCGTGTTAAAGCCCGGGAAGCGCCTCTTTTACTGGGGAACGGACCATAAGGAATACAACGAGGTCGCGCTCGGCGTCTTTGACGAATTTCCGGGGGCAAACGTTCTTGTCCGCAATACGGCGAACCCCACCGAGGACATCATGACGAACTTTGAAAAGAAATACCGGAAAGAAGGCCGTCCGATATACCGTAGTATCATTGAATTCGACAAGGCCGAATAGAGAAAACGAACTTCATGATCAAACAACTTGTCATCCGAAACTTCGCCCTGATTGAGGAATGCTCGATTCGGTTCGAAAAGGGCTTTACCGCGATTACCGGGGAGACCGGAGCCGGAAAGTCCATGCTGATGGGAGCCCTCAGGACCGTTATCGGCGGAAAGCCTCCCGTGTCGGCCGTCCGTACGGGCGAAGAAAAGGCCTTTGTGGAAGCCGTCTTCGACATTTCGGAAAACCTTCATGCGAAAGCCGTTCTGGAAGCGGAAGAGATGGACGCGGATGACGAACTGGTCGTTTCGCGGGAAATTCTTTTGAGCGGAAAGAGCCGCTCCCGCATCAACGGAACCGTCGTGAACCTCGCGACGCTCGAGCGCGTCTGTGAAACGCTCGTCCAGATGCACGGTCAAAGTGACCAGCTTCTTCTCCGCGACCTGCGCATTCAACAAAAAATGCTCGACAGCTATTGCGGAGATTCCGAGGAACTTTCCGAATACGCCTCCGCCTGGAACGAGTGGACGTCTCTCAAGGCGAGCCTCAAAAAAACGGAAGAAAACGCCCGCGCCCTTTCGGAACAGAAGGAATTTATCGAGTTTCAAAAGAACGAGCTGGAAAAGGCGTCGCTCCGAAACGGCGAAGAAGCGGAACTCGAGGAAAAAACGGCCCGGGCCAAGACTGGCGAAATGCGGATTCGCGCCGTGGAGGAACTCCGCGAGCTTTTTGACGGCGAAAACGGCGTCCAGTCAAAGTTCGAAATCTTCCGGTCGAAGGTTCGGCAGCTTTCCGTAAAGCTTCCGGAGTTCGAGAGCCTTTCCAAAAGACTCGAGGACGCCTACGATGCGTTTTCCTTTGCGGACGATGCGCTGCAAAAGGCCGAAGAGGCGTCCGCCGATTTGGACCCGCGGGAGCTTGACCGCGCCAATTCGAGACTTGCCCTGATTCAGCGGCTAAAGCGCAAATACCGGACGGACGAAGCGGGACTTGTCGAACTTCTTTTTCGAAGAAAGCGCGAACTGGAAAGCGTCGAGAATTTGGACGCGGACCTCGCCGAGCTTGAAAAAAAGATCGAAAAGAGCGAAGCGCGACTTGCGGATTGCGCCCGCGCCCTTTCCGAAAAGCGCAAGGCCGGCAAGGAAAGTCTCGATTCGAAGGTCGAACGGATGTTGCAGTCGCTCGGAATGCCCAAGGCCCGCTTCATTACGCAGTTGTCCGATGACGACTACACGCCGACAGGAAAGGATCGCATCGAATTTTGCATTGCGCCGAACGTCGGCGAAGGGGAAAAGCCTTTGCGCCAGGCCGTTTCGGGTGGCGAACTTTCGCGCGTGCTGCTCGCTTTTGAATCCGTCCTCGCGGAACTCGACAGCATTCCTCTTTTAGTCTTTGACGAAGTCGATTCGGGAATCAGCGGAGAAGTCGGAAACCGCGTCGGCGAGGCGCTTCGGAACCTCGGAAAATTTCACCAGGTCCTTTCGATTACGCACTTGCAGCAGGTTGCCTGTCGCGCCGAGAGCCATCTTGCCGTCGAAAAACACGAAAATGCGGAAGGACGTACGGTTTCGACCGTAAAATTGTTATCATATGAAGAGAGAATCGTGGAAATTGCGAGAATGCTCGGAGACGCGAAGTCCCCCACTTCCCTCGCCCACGCCAAGGAACTTCTGGAGGACTTGAAATGCAATTGAGTCAAAAACTTTTGAGCCTTCGCTTGCGCGGACGCGTCTGGCGGATTTTTCGCGCGGCCCTTTTTCTTCCGCTGATTGCGTGCATCTGGACCGAGCATAACTACTCGGCGGTGATGCTCACGCTAATAGTGCTGATTCTCACCTGGCTGAACACGTGGCAGTTGCGCGTCCAGGAGACGGAAGAGCCTTATTACCAGCTGTGGCTGAACATTATCGAAGGTGTTCTTTCGGTGACCGTGATGACGAGCATCCTCATCCGGACCTACATCAAGGAGGACGATTTCGAAATTCTGCTTGCGGTCGGATGCGGCTTTTTGCTTGCGCGGGTCATCGCCCACTCCCTGCTTTCGCTTTCCATTTTGCGGGAGGGAAAATCGCTCCCCGGAAGGCATGTCTGGTCGAAAATGTCCATCGTGGCCATAAACCTCACGATGTTCGTCTATATTTTGAACATCGAGCGCTTTCAGCAGATTTTCATGGTGGCGAACCTCCTTTTGATGGGAGCCGCTTCCGCCTCTTACCTTTACTGGTATTACCGCGACCCGGCGCACCGGAAGCCCCTTTCCATTGCAAGCCAGCTTACGATGACGCGCATCGTCCTCACTCCGTTCTTTTTGTGGGTCTTCTTCTACGACAACGATTTGAACTATACGAACAACCACATCGTCTTTAAGGCGCTTGCGCTGGTGATGGTTCTCGGATTTATGCTCACCGACTATCTGGACGGGCATCTGGCCCGAAAGTGGGGCGAAGTTTCGACCCTCGGAAAGTATCTGGACCCGTTTAGCGACAAGATTTCGAACATGACCATCTTCCTTTGCTTTATTGCGACGGGATACGCTCCTGTCTGGATGGTCGCTCTCATCTACTTCCGCGAAGCGAGCGTCGAAACCCTCCGCACGCTGGCCGCCGCCGAAAACGTCATTATGCCCGCCCGTCGAAGCGGCAAGTGGAAAACGGCCATCCAGGGCATTGGAATCGTCGTCATTCTCGTCGGAGCGCTGGATCCCGTCCAGCAGATTGAAGGCTTCAAGGCCGTCTGGGAATACCTTCCCACCGTTTCCATGGGTGTCATCACCTTTGTGACGCTTGCGAGCGGAATCGATTATTTCCTTTCGTCCAAGCATATTTTGCAAAAATACGTCTGATTTTGTCAAGGCCCCTTGACAGAATCCGAAATCTTTTCTATATATGCGTTCGTGCTTGAAAAGGCACACACCTCGACGCGGGGTGGAGCAGTTGGTAGCTCGTTGGGCTCATAACCCAAAGGTCGCAGGTCCAAGTCCTGCCCCCGCTACTAAAAAGACTCGGTTCATCCGGGTCTTTTTTTTGTGCCTGAAAAGTTCGGAACCGCGTGTATCCGAACGGGAAAAATCGGGCAAAATCGGATTTTGTCGAAAAACTCAGCGGGCGTGCAGTTCGAGTGCGACGGCATCGTCGAGCTTGACGGACGCGATGCGGGAAATGCCCTTTATTTCCTGGGTGACGCCATAGAGCATGTCGGCGGCGGCCATGGTGCGCTTGTTGTGCGTCACCAGAATGAACTGCGTCTGGTTTGAGAAATGGCGCAACAGTTCCATAAAACGGCCGATGTTCGCATCGTCGAGCGGTCCATCGACTTCGTCTAGAACGCAATAGGGCGAAGGCTTTTCCATGTAGATGGCAAAGAGGAGCGAAACGGCGGTCAGGGCGCGTTCCCCGCCGGAGAGGGCCGTCACACCGCGCATCTTCTTTCCGGTTGGTCGGGCGTTTACTTCGATGGCCGCTTCGAGCGGATCGACGCCTTCCTGGAGAATGAGCTTTGCTTCGCCGTTGATCATGATGCGGCTGAAGACGTCCTGGAAGTTCTTCTGGATGTTGCGGAAGGTCGAGAGGAAGCGTTCGCGGGCCATTTCGTCGCACTTGGCGAGCGTCCGTTCCAAAAGGGCGCGACCCTTGTCGAGGTCGTCAAATTCCTTTTCGACCTGGGCGAGGCGTTCCTTTTCGGCGTCGAAGTCTTCCATAATATCGACGTTGACGGGACCGAGCGTCTTGATTTGGGTCCGCAGGTCCGAAATTTCCTTCTTGGCGCTTTTTTCCTCGTATTCGACGCGTGTGACGTCTTCGGCATGGTCGATGTCTATTTCCCAGTCGGCAAAAATACGTTCGCGCATGCGGTCGATGTTTGTTCCGAGAGCGCTGATTCGGAGCGTGACGTCATTGATTTCGGACGAACGTTCGAGAAGCTTGGTGTTGATGGCACTCAATTCGGAGCGCCAGTCGTTGACGTCCCCCGCTACCACGTTGTAGCGTTCCCGCGCCGCATCCCGGGCTTCTTCCCGCGTGCGGAGATCCGCATCCTTCTCCTGGATTTTGTCCGCGAGAATTTTTTCCTTGCCGAGAAGTTCTTCCTTTTGGACCTCGGCGTTTGAAATGTCGTTTTTCCGGCTGGAAACGATGTCCTGGAAAACCTTGACCTGTTCGCCGATGGCGCGGATTCTCGAAAGGTTGCTTTGCAACGTCGATTGGGCGGAACCGACCTGGTTCCGGAGTTCGCGGACGTCTTCTTCCTTGTCTTTAAAAATTTGATCCTGTTCGGCGAGAGCGTCGAGAACCCGGGAGTATTCGCCTTCGAAACGGAGAGCCTCTTTTTCGGCGAGGGCGAGTTCCGCATCGTCCGAGCGTTCCGCATTTGCCTTTTCGATGCGCTCCTCGGCGTTTTTGCGGGTCGCTTCGATATTCGCGATGCTCTTTTCAATGTCGGCGAGGACGCTTCGGTGAATTTTTTCGGCCGCGGTGCCGGCGCGCATTTTTTCTTCGGCTTCCCGGATGGAATCCGCGGTTTCGGAAAGCATGGCGCGGGCTTCTTCAAGACGGTCGTTTTCACGTTCGCGCTCGTCGGTAAGCCGTTCGAGTTCATGGCGCAGGGCTTCAAGTTCCGACGTATCGCGTTCCACTTCGGCGCGGCGGGCAAGAACGCCCGGGGCTTCGGATTTTCCGCGTCCGCCGAAGACGAGACCGTCCGACGAAACGTTTCGGCCGTTGAGCGAGAGAAACCAGTAGGATTTTCCCGCAAATTCCTTGGCAAGAGCCTTGGCGACCGAAAAATTCTCGACGAGAATTGTTTTGGAGAGAAGAGCGTTGACCAGTCCGCGGACAGAAGGCTCGGCCGTAACGAAGCGGGCCGCACATCCGATGACGCCGGGCCTTTCCGGGAAGGCTTCCACGGAAGGCTCGCCGTTTTCAAAAGCTATTAGGGAGGTGCCGGCCTTTGACGTGTCAAGGGCTTCCAAAAGGCCGTCGAGCGCGGAAGAGTCCTTGGCGACGACCGCATTCAGGGTGGAACCCAGCGCAAATTCGACGGCCGAAGCGTAGTCGGGTTCCACCTGGATAAGGGTTCCCAAAAGACCGCGGACTTCCGCGGCCCGGGCGCGCATCAGATAATCCGCACCGGAACCCGCGTCGGATTCCATGTTCCGCAAAACGTCTATTCGGGATTCAAGGCCAGCAATGCGACTTTTTGCACGGGAAATGGCCTCGTCCTTTTCCGAAATGGCGGCGGAAAGGTTTTCGATTTCCTCTTCCTGGACGCTTTTTCTTTCGGTGAGAAGTTCAATTTCCTTTTGGGCGGATTCAAAGCCCGAGGCTATCGTCGAAAGGGTTTCTTCCGAGTCCGCCTTTTTCCGTTCGAATTCAAGAATTTCGCTTTCCCACTTGGCAAGGCTCGAGCGGAGCATTTCGGATTCCGCATCCTGGCGGTCCCACTTGGCGCGCAAGGAGTTGGCCTTGTTTAGGCTTGCAATGCGCGCGTCGGAAAGCGTCCGGGACTTTTCGCGGAGTTCATCGACATTGTCGCGCAAGACCTGGAGAGCCTCCTCTTCGCGGAGAAGTTCCTGTTCCTTGCCCGAGATGGCGTCTTCGGATCCGAGTTCCCGGGTGGCCGCTTCCAGTTTTTCGCGCTCTTCTTCGAGCCCGCGGATTCGCGCTTCGGCGTCCGAAATTTCGGCGCGGTATTTTTGCGCGTTCATGTCGGCCGTTCCCTGGAGTTCGCGGTTTCGCGCAAAGTCGTTGTTCAAGTCGTTGAGTTCGATTTCCGCTTTTTTGACCGCGTTTTCGAGCTCGCGCAAATTTTCTTCGTCGCCCGCAATGGCGAGCTGCCGCTCGGAGATTTTCGCCTCCAGCTCGGTGCGACGCGTCTTGTCCGATTCCTGCTCGTGGGAAATGCGCGTTTTGGCGTCGTTCAGAATGCTCAGGTTTTTGCGGTTGTCTTCGTGCCGGTCGAGGCTTACGGAAAGGTCCAGCTCGCGGAGCCGTGTGCGAAGACGCTTCCATTCCTTGGCCTTTTCGGCCTGCTTTTCGTACTGGCGGACCGTTGCGCGTTCGTGCCGAAGGTTGTCTTCGACGCGTTCCATGTCCGCTCGGACGCGTTCGAGCTGACTGAGCGTTTCCTTGCGCTGTTTTTTGTATTTACTGACTCCCGCAGCCTCTTCGAAAAGGGTGCGGCGGTATTCCGGACTGTCGGCGAGAACGTTCCGGATCATCGTCTCGTTCATCTGGGAATAGTTTCCCGATCCGAGACCCGAGTCAAAGAAGAGGTTCTGGATGTCCTTTAGGCGGCATTCCTGGTTGTTTATCAGGTATTCCGTGAGGCCGTCCCGGTGCGCCCGGCGCGTAATCATCACTTCGGAGTATTCGGAGGAGAGGTTCCCGTCGCTGTTGTCGATGACGAGCGAAACCTCGGCGATGCTCATGGCGGCGCGTTCTTCCGTTCCCGAAAAGATGACGCTCTGCATCTTGTCCATGCGAAGCACCGATGCGCGCTGTTCCCCGAGGACCCAGCGGATGGCATCGACAATGTTCGACTTCCCCGCTCCGTTCGGCCCGACGACCGCGGTTAGACCGCCGCCCGGGAATGTGACCTCGGTGCGTTGCGCAAAGGACTTGAATCCGAATATCTTTAACTTGGTGATCTTCACGTTGGCTCAAAAATAACTTAAAAAAATGATTTCATTCGAATTTTAACCGCAAGCGGCCGTCTTTTTCGGAAATGTTCGCAAGTTCGCTGCCGCCGTCGAAATCGATTTTTCCCAAATCGACGGGCGTCCAGCCGCTGTCCGATTTTGCAAAAAGGAGAACGTGGAAGGTTCCGACAAAATCCCTTTCGTAAACGTAGGAAAGTTCCCCGGGTGCTACCGTCTCGGAAATCCAGACGAGCGTATCGTTTTTGCCGACGACCGAAAAATCGCGGACGGGAACGTCCGAAAGGTTGCGCAGCTGAAGCCTTTCGGTGGAGTCGCAAATCAGATGCGTGCACCCGGCGAGAAACAGGAGCGCTGCGGAAAGAAGCATGCGACGGATCATTTGGCGTTCTCCCGGACAATTCCCTTGGCGGTGATTTCGCGGGGCGCGGTTTCGGACTTGCCCTTTGCGCGGGAAGCCTTGAATTCCGCTTCCCGTTCGTCTCTCCGCTGCTTTTTCACGTTTTCGTCCGTTTCGATATCGCGGGTAATCATCGGCGAGGACTTGGAACCTCCCGGAGCGATGAACTTTTCAAAGATCCGCTCGATACCGAAATGGAACTGCACCACAAGCGTTCCGCGAAGCGAGAAGACGTTCTCGATTTCGTTCGTGTGGTTGTAGGCGATGCGGAAGAAGGGCATCGTGAGCCCGCCGCCAAAAAGAAGGTCCCCGTTTTCCTTTCGAAAACAGGTAACATCGATGGAAACGACTTTTGACGGATCGGGGTAATACTTTAGCGCAAAATAGCGGAAGGCCCTGTCGGGAAAATAAAATGCGGCTTCCCCGTAGAGCCTTTGCTTCAAGAGGTTCTGTTCCCAGAAAATTCGGACGGAATCGCGGACGTGCGATTTTCCCGAGTAGAATGCAACGTCCAGGTTCGGAAGGTAGGTGGCGGGGCCCGAAGACTTTCCGCGGAGAATTTCCTTGGATTCGAGGTTTAACGAGAGTCTTGCGTGGCGAAACTCCGAATGGTGGAAGCTCGTTTGTAAAGATACCGGTCCGAGCACCGCGGCGGCCCATTCGAAGAGGCTGTCGGACTCCGCGGCATAGACGCGTCCGACGTATTCGGGATTCGTGTATTGGATGCCTGCGGCAACGCCGAAGTTCCGCTCGGGATTTGCAAGCGAGAATCCGGCCGTCTGCACGCTGCGAACAAGGGAAAACTTTCCGTAGTGCGGAAAGAGGACAAAGTCCTCGCTGTCCCAGCCGTGGCGTTCAATCCACCAGAGCGCTCCGAGATCCCAGCCGCTTTTGCCGAGTTCCTCGGCGAAGTAGCCTGCAAAGTTTTGACGCAGCACATAGCCTTCGTGTTTGCCGTAGCCGGTCGAAAGCCTCGCCTGTCCGGGGAGTGGAAAGTAGTAGAGGTTGAGCGCGACGTATCCTTCGACGCCCGGGCGGAAAATCGTCCCGAATTCCCTGAGCTGCAAATCGCGGACCGCGCTTCCGCCGGAAGAAAGTCCCGACGTCGAAACGGTTCCGGCAAGCGAGAGGGAAACGGAAAACAGCACGCATCGTGCGATGCGCGCCGTCTTCGAAAATTTTCCCTTTGCGAAAATCACGGCCTAGTCGAGCGTGTGGACGAGAAGCCCGTCGCGGAGTTTCGGTTCGAACCAGGTGCTTTTCGGCGGCATGATTTCGCCCGCGTCGGCAATCGCCATCAGCTGGTCGAGGGTCGTCGGATACATGGCGAAGGCGACGGCGCACTCACCGGAGTTCACGCGCTTTTCCAGTTCGCCCAGTCCGCGGATGCCGCCGACAAAGTCGATGTTCTTGGCCGTTCTCGGATCATCCACTCCGAAGAGGGGCCCGAGAACATGCTTTTGGAGAAGGGCGACGTCAAGGCTATCGACCGGTCCCAGGTTTTCGAGAAGTTCCGGCTTGAACGCGCAGGCATACCACTTCCCCTGCAGATACATGTTCACCACGTTCTGTCGGGCGGGATGGGCCGCTCCGGGAAGCTCCTCGACAGTGCAAATTTTGCCGAGCTCTTTCATGAACTCTTCCGGCGTGCGGCCGTTCAGGTCTTTGAGCAGGCGGTTGTAGTCGAGAATTTTCAGTTGCGTGCTCGGGAAGAGGATGGCGAGGTAGCGGTTGTATTCCTCGTCGCCCGTGTTATTCTTGTTTTGGGAGGCCCGGTAACCGGCTGCCCTTGCGCCGGCCGCGCTCCTGTGGTGTCCGTCCGCGATGTAGCTTACGGGAACCGCGTCAAACGCCCGGCAGATTTCTTTGATTTTATCGTCGTCGTCGATGACCCAGACCGTGTGGCCGAAGCCGTCCGTTTCCGTCACAAAGTCATAGACGGGCTTTTGGGCGATGATGTCCTTCAGAAGGTCGAACTGGCCGTTGTCGCGGTAGGTGAGGAAAACGGGTCCCGTGTTGGAATTGGTCGCGAGAATGTGGCGGAGACGGTCGTCTTCCTTGTCCTTGCGGGTCAGTTCGTGCTTTTTGATGGTCCCTTCGAAGTAATCCTTGGCGGGAACGGTGCACACGAGGCCGTATTGTTCGCGGCCTTCCATTGTCTGGCGATAGACGTAGAGACAATTCTTTTTGTCGAAAGCGATAACGCCGTCCGCGATGAACTTGTCGAGATTTTCCTTTGCATGGGCGTAAACCTGGGAATCGTAAGGATCGACGGAATCGGGCAGTTCCAGCTCGGCGCGCGTGATGCGCAGATAGGAATACGGGAGGCCTTCGGCCATTTTCCGTGCCTCTTCGCGGTTCATTACGTCATAGGGCAACGCGGAGATGTCCTTTGCCGATTCGGGATTTACCGGGCGGAGCGCCTTGAATGGATAGATGTGCATGTGTTTTCCTTTTTTCTTGGCTTCTTTGATGACGATTTCGTCTTCCGAAATCAGCTCGTGAATATACTTGTTCTTGACCTGGATGTGCTTGCGCTTGCGGTAGGAGACGATAAAGTAGGCGGCGACGCCGAAGATGACCGCAAAGACGAACGCGACAATCGTGATGCCGAGAAGAAACGCGAGCAGATGGCCCGAAGCTTCGTTCCACAGCTTGGTAATGACTTCGGTTACGTTTCGAAACGAGAGGCCCTCGATTTCCTTCAAAAAGTCGAACGAAATATGTTCGGGCTTTAAAATCTTCCGGCCGATAAAATACCCCGCCGGATAAAAGAATCCGAACTGCGTCAGCGGATTTGCGACAAAGGATGCGACGACGCCCGGGACTTTCGGAAGCCTGAAAAGCGCACAGGCGGCGACGGTCAGAATGATGGCGATGCCGATTGTGGGCCAAATCCCGATAAAGACGCCGAGAAAGACGGAAAGGGAAACGAGAAACGCGTCCATGCGTTTGGGAAACATCCGGTTGAAGTAAATCCGCGAAAGCCGTGCAAAACGCGATTCCGTCGATTTCTTGCGCCTGTTATTCATTTGTTTTTATCCTCTAACTGAAGCTTGCCACAAAATAGAAAATTTTACTTCCGCTAGCGACCTTTTTTAAGGGCGCTGTGCACCACGTCGCGTCCGCTCGAAAAGCTCTTCAGCAAATGGAACTGCATAAAGAAGAAAAGGACGAGGACGGGAATCGTCGAAACCGTCGCCGCCGCCATAATCAGGTCGAAGCGCGAACCGAACTGCCCGAAGAAAAGCCGCATCCCGACGGGAATTGTCGCGGTCGAAAGGTCGAGCGAAAAGACCCAGGCGATCATCAGCTCGTCCCAGGCGAGAATAAAGATGTAGATGCCCGTCGTAAGAATTCCGGGAAGCGCGGACGGAATTACGACGCGGAAAAACGCGGAAAACGGCGTGCAGCCGTCCATAAGCGCCGCTTCCTCGATTTCTTTTGGCATCGAACGGAAAAAGTTCAGAAGAATCCACGTCGCCATCGGAAGGAAAATCGCCGAATAGAGCAGAATGATGCCGAGCTTTGTATTCAAAAGCCGGACGGGCGTATGGAGCTGCAAATAGGAAAGGATGAGGAACGAGGGGATCAAAAGCAGGATGTTCGGAATGACCTGGCTCGAAACGAGACCGCTGTTTAAAAGCGAACGGTGGCGGGACGAGGTGCGGGCAAGGCCGTAGCCCGCAAGAGACCCCAGGACAAGGCAAATGAGGACCGTCAGCGAACAGATGACGAGCGAATTTCCGAGGAAAAGTCCAAAGGGAATCGTGCGCCACAGATCTTCGTAGTTCCGGAAATGCAGATGGATTCTTCCCTTGGGAAGCGTGTAATGTTCGACGGCGCGGTCCGCGGAAAGCGGGATGCTCTCGATTTTTCCGTTTTGCATGCCGACGAGAATTTCGGACCGGTCAAAGGAAAGGCTTGTCACGGTTCCGTCGATGTGGAACGTACGCTCCGCCTTTTCTTCGTTCAAAAGGTTCCAGACGTTCGATTCGAGAATGCCGTTCGAAACGCCGAAGTAAAGCTTTTCGCCGTCGCCCCGGACCGCCGAAATGTCGGACTGGAAAAGCCTTGAATCCGCATAGAGGCGCTTTAAGGCTTGCCCCGCCCGAAAATCGAAGAAGACGATTTCGCGTCCGCACGAAAAGACGATTGCGCTGCTGGAGACGAGCGAAAGGCGCAAATCGCGCCCGTTATAAAAAGGAAGTCCCGATTCGCCAAAAGGATAGTTGGCGGTAACGCTTGCCCGCTCGACATCGACGAGCGAAAAGCCCTGGTCGTGCGCCACGAGAATTTCCTTGTCCGAAACCCGGAGAATTCGCTGCACGGAACTCGACGGAAGACCGTTCTGGGCCGTCACCCAGCGAATGCTTTTTCCCTTCGCGTCCTTTTCGACAATCGCTACGCCCGGAAAGGATTCCCACCACATGCCGACGCACAGGTACTTGCCGGCGAGCGCGACCGAGACTCCATGATCGCTTGCGGGAATCCTGTCGACCCAGATGGGCACCCAGGAAATGCGGCGGTAGGTGGTGAGCGCCGACGGATAGCGTTCCGCAAGGCACCAACGGAAAAGTTCCCTGTTTTCCAGAAAGCTCCGGTTCCGCTTTTTGAAAAGTTTTGAAATGGCCGGGTTTACCCAGTCGCTCTTGGTTTGCCATTCCGAGAGCGTGCGGGCGAGATTTTTCGGGCTTTCGAGGACGGCGTTCAGCGAGTCGATGATGGAAGCATCCTCGGGAAACGGGCTTCCGGAAATCTCGGCGAGCGTCCATTTTGAACTTTCGACGAGCGGGACGGAATCGAGCAGGGCGGAGAGCCTTGCGAATTCGCTTTCGGGAACCTGGTTCGGAACGTAGCGGAACCGCGTAAAATCGCTTTGTTCGAAGGACTTTCTAAAGTCGCGGAAACTCCACGACCGGAGCTTTCGCATGTGGACCGGATCGAGTTCCAAAAGTCCTTCGTCGGCGGAAAACGCATAGACTTTGGAGCCGTCGCCCGTGTAATTGACGGTTGTCGCATGCAAATCCAGGGAACTCGGCGAAGATTTGAGCGAGCCTTTCTCGAACCGGTAGATTTGCCCGTGGAGCGTGCCCGCAAAAAGGCTTTGGTCCGAAAGCCTCTCGAAGGTGACAAGATCGTTCGGATAGGGCTCGGGAAGAATTTTCCCCTGGAGAATCTCGCTTCCGCCGAGGACGGAACTCCACACCATCCAGAGGAGCGGGAGGATGTTCAAAACGGCGAATATCCAGGCGATGACCTTAAACATCGAGAGCGTCCTTGGCGAGAGTCTTGTACCAGACGCTGACGCAGACGAGCATAAAGAGCATGGTGAGCGTTCCGAGGGCCGCTCCCGCGCCAAAGTTCCACGTCTGGAAGGAGGTTCTGTAAAGATAGGTCATCATCAGGTCGCCGAATTTTCCGGGGAAGCCCGCGCCGTTTCCGAACATCATCGCGACGAGGTTAAAGCTATACATGTTCACGACGAGCGTTTCGAGAATGACGACGGCAAAGATCGGGCGAAGGAGCGGAAGCGTGATGCGCAAAAAGCGTTCCCGGGGGCGGACGCCGTCGAGTTCCGCGGCCTCATAGACGTCGCGCGGAATGGACCCCAGCCCGGAGAGGAACATCATCATGCAAAACGGCCAGTTTCTCCAGATGGCGGGGATGACCAGCGCCCAGATGGTATTCGGACCGGTGAGCCAGTTGGGCTTGATAAGCGTCCCGTCCGCGGAATACTTCCAGACGGCGCCGAAAAATCCCGAAATTTTGTCCCAGTGCAAAAAGTCAAAAAGTACCATGTTGACGATTCCCTCGTCCTGCTGCCACATGAACCCCCACAGGAGCCCCACGATGTAAGTGGGAACCACCCAGGAAAGCATGAGAAGCACGCGGACAAGCCCCGCGGTCGGAAACTTTCGCGTTACGACAAGGGCACCGAAAAGTCCGAGCAGAATGCATCCGCTCGATACGCAAAGCGTGTAAAGGACCGTGTTGCGAATCGCGTCGAGAAGGCCTTCGCCGGATGCGGACGAAACCGATTTTGCGAAATTCGACAGGCTGAAGCTTTCGGCGGAAACCGTGGACATGCCGGATTCGCCGGGAAAGAACGGGAGGAGAATCCCGAAAACGACCGGGACAAAGAAGAAGACCGCGAGAAAAAGGGCGAGCGGCACGACAAAGAGATAGCGCTTCCCCATCAGTCGTCCCCCCGTTCACGCCGGATGAAGCGGTTGATTTCATCGTCCGCGGCGCGAATCTCGGAAAGAATTGAGGCTTCCGGCCAGACGTTTTCCGGGCTCGAGGTAATCAGATCAAAAATGTTTCCGAAGCGCCGAAGGAGAATTTCCGTTTCTATCTCGCCCCAATACGGCACCGCCGGGTAGGAATGCAATTGATAGACCATCCGCTGAAAAACTTCGCGCTTGCCGTCTTCCTTGAAAAAGGGATATTCGTAGGTCGAGAGAAGCGCGGGCAAAAATCCCATCAGACGCGCCAGTTCGAGCTGAACGTCCGGACGCGTGGTAAGATACTTGACAAGGGCCATCGCGGCGCGCCTGTGTTTTGAAAACCTGGCGACGGAAAGGTTCGAACCTCCCGCAAAGTAGTAGGGCGTCTTGCCGGGAGGCGCGGACGGCGGAAGCATGCACGAATAGTTTCGCGCCGTGACGTTTTTTGACGAACCTCCCAAAAAGCGGGGGCTGTCCAGATAGAGCGTCTTGTTGGTGACGTCGAACCAGAACGCGAGGCGGCCTTCGTCAAAGTCCATGCTGACCTGGCTCGTGTTTTTGGAAAGGTTCCGGCGGCTGTTGAATCCGTCGCGGACGAGGTTCAGGTAAAAAAGGATTCCCTCGATGCTCTCTTTTGTGGCAAGACGGCTATACCGGGCGTTCGAATCCAGAAAGTCCCCGCCCGCGCCCCAGATCCACGGGGCAAAGTTGTGAATGATGTTCCAGTCGTGCTTTCCGGGGTATCCGATTGGCGCGACCTGCATGTTTTCGATGGTGAGGTTCGCCTTGCGAATTTTCGAAAGTGCGCTTCGAAAGTCGTTCCAGTTCCGGATTTCTTGCGGATCGACGCCGACTTTTGCCAGAACGTCCCGTCTGTAGTAGAGCGGCCGGACGTCCAAAAACCAGGGAACGGAAGTAATGTGGTTTTCGCCGACGGGCTTTGCGAACTTCATCAGGACGGGCGCAAAGATGGAAGGCCCTCCCGAAAATTCCACCAGGGAGTCAAGCGGAAGAAGCGCGTCCATCGCGGCTATCGAGGCCGCCCATGTGGTCGGCATCTGGATGACATCGGGTCCGCTCCGCGTAGAAGCCGCCGCGGTAATCTTTGCCCAGGCGACGCTCCAGTCGAGAACCGTCACCTGCACTTCGAGCCCCGGATTTTCCAGTTCGAAATTTCGCAACAGGTGCTGCATGTCCGCCTGCGGATCGAGGCTGTTCGGCATAATCCACACCTGAAGAATCTCCTTCTTGTCGTCTTCCTCGAGCGAACACGCCGAAAGAAAAATCGCGAGGACCGCGAAGAAAAAAAAGGGAATTCTTTGGAGGGAGGACTTCAACGAATGCGCTCCCCCGTCGAAATGTCGAACAGATGGAGGTTTTTCTCGTCGAGCGTCAGGTAGATTTTTTCGCCGATGGCGTAGTGCCTTTCGGCCGGGGCGCGAACGACCACGCTCAAGTTGTTCGCCTGGGCGTAGATGATGGTTTCGTAGCCCAAATGCTCCAGGACTTCGACCGTTGCGCAAAGTGCGCCGGGCGAAGCTCCCGAAATGGCAAAGAATTCGGGCCGGATTCCGACGCGCATTCTCTGAATCGAACGGTACCTTTTTTCAAACTCCGCGGACACCGGGAAGAGATACTCAGCCTTTTCAAAAAAGAGGCCGTCGGATGTCCATTGCGCGGCGAGGAGGTTCATTGGCGGAACCCCGATGAATCCGGCCACAAACTCGTTTTCCGGCTTTTCGTAAAGTTCCATCGGCGTCCCGACCTGCTGGATTCTTCCGCCCGAAAGGCAGACTATCCGGTCGCCCATCGTCATCGCCTCGGTCTGGTCGTGCGTCACAAGGACCATCGTCGCCTGCAGTCTCGAATGCAATCGTCCGAGCTCCACGCACATCTGGTTTTTCATCCTCGCGTCAAGGCCGGAAAGCGGTTCGTCGAAGAGGAAAATTTTGGGCTTGCGGACGAGGGCGCGCCCGAGGGCGACCCGTTGCCGTTGACCGCCGGAGAGATGCTTTGGTTTGCGGTCGAGGATAGGTTCGATGTCGAGAATTTCGACCGTCTCGCGGATGCGCTCCCGGATTTCCGTTGCCGAATAGCCGCCCTGGATGCGGAGTCCGAATTCCAGGTTGCCGCGCACGGTCAAGTGCGGATAAAGCGCATGGGACTGGAAGACCATCGCAATGTCCCGGTCTTTGGGCTCGAGGCGTTCCGCATCCTTCCCGTGCAAAAAAAGCTTTCCGGACGTCGGAAGTTCAAGCCCCGCAATCATCCGCAAAATGGAAGATTTTCCGCACCCCGAAGGTCCGACCAGAACGACAAACTCCCCCTGGCGGATTTCGAGCGACACGTCGCTCACCGCGGAGACGTTTCCGGGATAATCCTTGAAAACGTGGGAGAGTTCTATCGATGTGCGCGCGTCCGCCATTCTACTCCTTTAGAATATCCTCTTCGGATTCTCCGAGGTCAAAGCTCTCTTCCTCGGTCTTCGGCTTTTCGATTTCGAAGAGCTTGCGGAGAGGTTCGACCTTGTAGCGGTTCCGTTCCTCGGGAAGGGTGAACGGGGCGAGGTTCAGCGCGACGAGAATGGAATCCGGATAGTTGTTCACCTTTTTGACAAATTCCGACTCTGAGCACCCTTCGTTGTAAAAATCGACGACGAACGTGTCCCAAAGCTCTTCGTCGAGCTTCTTCAGCGCTTCCGCTTCCGTGGCGACGCCTTCGACGAACGCGCCGGTCAAAAGTCCGGAGATGACTTCCACGGCGTAGTTTCTTCGGTTTTCGTCCCCTTCCCAGATGAGAACCCGGCGGGAGCTGTAATCGCGAGGCTTGAGCGCGCTTTCGATGTTGTCCTCGTTGATGTATTCGGGGATTTCCTGATCGAGCGAATCGTCAAAGTTCTGATTTTCCGTCATAAGACTCCTTTTTACCGAATTTAACAAAAAGCGGCATCGATGTCCGCGTCCGAAATCCGTGTCAGCGCGTCCAGAAATTCCACTTGCATGCTGCCCGTTCCGCGGGCGACCTTTCCGGCGAGGGCTCCGGCTATTCCCATGGTCGCCATTCCGCAAAGCGAAGCCTTGAACATGTCGCGTTCGACGGCCGCAAAGGCTCCGAGAATCGCCGTTGCCGTGCATCCCATGCCCGTGACGCGGGCCATCAGCGGATGCCCGAAGGAAAGGCTTTCGACGCGTTCGGGCGTTTTTCCTTTGGAAGCCTTGCAGACGTAGTCCGTAGCCCCGCTCACAACGACCACGGCTCCCGTGTCCGCGGAGAGTTTCGTCGCAAGTTTCACGGCGGAGTCCGAGGATTCCGTCGAATCGACGCCTTTGGTCCTTGCCGCTCCCAGTTTTCCGAGTGCCATGATCTCGGACGCGTTTCCGCGGATAATCGAAACCTTGACGTTCGAAAGAATTTCCGCACAGGCGCGCATGCGGAAAGGCGTCGCGCCGGCTCCGACCGGGTCGAGAATCACCGGAATCTTCTTTTTGTTGGCCGTCTTTCCGGCGAGAATCATCGCCTCGAGCCAATTCTGTTCAATGGTCCCGATGTTCAGGACCAGCGCGGACGCGATGGACGTCATATCGGAGACTTCGTCCTTTGAATGCGCCATCACCGGGGACGCTCCGACGGCGAGAAGAGCGTTTGCCGTGTTGTTCATAACGACAAAGTTCGTGATGTTGTGGACAAGCGGAGACTTGGCGCGGACGTCGGCCAGGGCCTTTTTTAAAGTTTTTTTGGTGAGCATATTGAAAACCTCTTTATGGTCACCTCTAAAAATTCAATTAATTTGGTCGCATTTTTTTGACCAAGGAAATTTTTAGAGGTTCCCTTATGAAAAACACCCCAGACGCAAAAAATCCGGGGTGTCGTGAAATGCAAACGAAAAAGAATCAGGTGTGAGCGTCAACCCATTCCGCGTTCTTCTTGCAGGCTTCGACGGACTTGGCAAATGCAGCCTTTTCTTCGTCGTTCATCGAGATTTCGAGAATCTTTTCGACACCGTTTGCGCCGACGACAACGGGAACTCCGCAATAGAGGCCCTTCACGCCGTATTCGCCGTTGAGCATTGCGGCGCAGGAGAAGACGCTCTTCTTGTCGAGGAGGTAGGCTTCCGCCATGTGGATGGCCGAAGTGGCCGGGCTGTAGAAAGCGGATCCGCGACCGAGGAGGTTCACGATTTCGCCACCGGCACCGGCGGTGCGCTTGGCGAGTTCGGCAAACTTTTCCTTGCTCATGAGCTGCGGAAGCGGAATGCCGCCGACGGAAACGCATTCGTAGATGGAGACCATCGTGTCGCCGTGGCCGCCCATGACGAGAGCCTTCACGTCTTCGACGGAAACGCCCAGTTCGTCAGCGACAAAGCAGGCGAGACGCGCGGAGTCGAGAACGCCGGCCATGCCGATCACGCGGTTCGACGGGAAACCGGTCTGCTTTTGCATATTGTAAACCATCGCATCGAGCGGGTTCGTAATGACGATGACAAAAGCGTTCGGAGCGTTCGTCTTGATTGCATCGGCAACGGTCTTGATGACGCCGCAGTTCTTGTCGAGGAGGTCGTCGCGGCTCATGCCCGGCATGCGCGGGAAACCGGCAGTGACAATCACGACGTCCGCGCCCTTCAGGGCGGCGTAATCCGTGGAACCGGTGAGGTTTACGGAAGAATTGATAACGGAGCGGCCTTCCATAATGTCGAGAGCCTTCCCCTTCGGCATGCCCTGGGTTTGCGGAATGTCGATAAGAACGACGTCGCCGAGCTGTTTCTGGGCGAGGACAAGAGCCATCGTTCCACCGATTTGACCTGCGCCGACGAGCGCAATTTTCTTTCTAGCCATAAGTGAACCTTCCTTATATTAGGACAAAATTGTTGTGCACAAGATAGTAAATTTCGGGGAGAAAAACCGCCCTTTTTCAAAAAATTCGCGGACTTTCCGCACCGTCTAGCGGAATTCGGGCGCAATCGTACAGATAAATACGAAGCCGTCAAGACCGTGAAAGCCCAGCTGCACCCGGAAAAAGTACATGTCGGGCTTCCGGACGCGCACACCGAACCCCCAGGAGTTGACAATCTTCTCGCTGTCGAACGAATACCACTTTCGACCGTACATCGCGTATTCGTCGAAGATGACGCCGTCAACGAGGCGGTCGATGGGCCAGCGGTATTCGATGGAAATGCCCTTCATCGAAAAATCGGTGTATGTCCGGCTGTAACCGCGCAGCGGATAGCGCGTACTGGCCGTCGAAAAGGCCGTAAAGGGCGCGCCTCCCTTTTCCATTTCCCACATTTGCCGCATCCGGAACTGCACCGCGAGGACGCGCCGGTTGAGAAGTGTCGTCCGGATGTTTTCGGGCCGCCACAGGCGAAGCGTCTCCTCCCACGAGAAGTCCGTGTAGAACTTGCGCGAGAGCCTCGCCTCCGTCCCCGAAAGACCGTATTGCGAAGAATCCTTTCCCAAATAAAAATAGTGCTGGGCAAAAAAGTCGAGAGCCTGGAAGTCATGGTTCAAGCGGTTCGAGTTTTCGGTAACCTTGTCCCCTTCGTAATCCCCCACCGCGGTATAGTTCCATGAAACCGAAATGCGTGAACCTCTTGTCGGAACGTAGGGGGCGTCCAGATTGTCGTAGGTGAGCGTGAGCTTGAACGGGAACTGGGTAAACTCCTGGTAGAGACCGTGAGCGTCCGGCGGAAAATAGATGTGGCTTGCCAGAACGGAGTTTTTTTCCATGTCCGGAAAGTCAAAAAGCTTTCTGTCGTAGCGGATCGAAGCCTGAAAGTCCATGTTGGGAATTACGGGAAGCGGGCGTCCTACGCGAAGTTCCGCAAAGTAGGACGAATCCGTGTAAACGTATTTTTCGTCGAGGTTTTTGGAAAGGGTACGCGGAACGGTCATCGAGGCGTCCCGGTCCATTTGCATAAAAAAGTTCACGCCGAGAAAGAACTCCGAGTCGAAGACGTTCCGCTTGGTGTAGCGCGTGTTGAACTCCAGGTCGCTGTTCGCAAAGAGGCTCCCGGTCAGCACAAAATAATCCTTCGGGAGGAGCATGTGCCTGTGACGATAGGCGAACCCGAGCATCGTCGAGGTTCCGGGCTTGAGGTTGAACGTCGGATAAATGAAAATGTTCCTCTTTTCGCCGAACGTAATCGCATCGACGCCCGTTTCGATGACGTTGTTTTTTACCGCATAGTGGATGGGGGCCGAAAAGGGATAGACGAGCATGTTCAGCGCGGGTTGGATGACGTGCGAAAAGGGCCAGCGGACAATGTCCAGGACGCCCGTTTTCGAATCACTTTCGCTTTTTACGGCGGCGGAATCCGACACGGCCGGAACCTCTTTCGCCTGCAGCGAAAAAACGGCAACAAGAAGAATTCCGATGATTCGAAAACGCATTTTCAAAAAACAATTTAACAATTCGCGCGAAAATGGGAATTTCCGTTCAAAACGACTCTTCGTTTTTTTAGATTTTCAAGGAAATGTTTTCCCTTTTGCAAAGAATTTTGCGCAGCGCGCTCCGGCATCCGAAAGTTGTCCTTTTGACGGCGTTCGTGCTGACCGTTCTTTCCGTGTATCCGGTGATGCACCTCAAATGGGATCTTCACACGGTCGATATGCTCCCGGATTCGTCCGAGGTCAAGCGCACCAGCGAAATCGTGGAAAAGAACTTTGGCGGGTTCGGGACGCTCCTCGCGGTCATCGCGTCGCCCGACAGCGCGGCAAACGACCGCCTGGTGAGGGGCCTTGCCAAGGCTCTCGAAGGGAACCGCTTCGTCAATTTTGTCGATTACAGGTCCGAATCGGAATTTTTCGAAAAGAACAGGCTGCTCTACATCCACACTTCCGATCTGAAGCGCATCCGGAACCGCCTTTCCGACCTGCAGGCCCGCTACCGCGAAGAGGCGAACCCGCTCTTTGTCGATTTGCTGTCGAACGATTCGCTGAGAAGAGCGACCATGGACTCCATCCGACGCGAAATTTCGGATTCGCTTTCCATCGGGGAACTTGAAAAGAAATATCTCGAACCGATGCGGAACATGTACTCGAATGCGGAAGGCACCATCCGCGTCGTGAACATTTTCCCGCGAAAGAAAGTCTCCGACCTTGAAGCTTCGAGAAAGCTCATCCGCATTGTCAAGGGAGCCTTTGAAGGACTTCCGGAAAGCGACCGCGCCAAAATGTATTTGACCGGAAAGGTTTCAAGAACGGCGAACGAAGGGAAGACTGTCCTCTCCGAGGCGCGTTCGACAGGGATTGCCCTCGGATGCATTCTCGCCGTCTTTCTGCTTTTTCGGTTTGCACGGCGGCCCGCCATCTTTTTGCTTTCGGTCATTCCCACGGCGCTTGTCCTAATGTGGACGATGGGTGCCGCCTATTTTCTTTACGGCCGCATCAATCTTTATTCGCTTGTTCTCGCCATCATTTTGCCGGGGATTTCGTGCCGGGAAATTGTCCACCTGATGACTCGCTATGCCGAGGAGCAGAAAAAGGGCCTCGGTTACGAGCTCAGTCTCGAAAGCGCGATTCTCGGAGTCGGTCCGACGATTGCCGTTTCCGCCTTTTCCGTTGCGGGCACGTTTCTCGGGCTTCTTTTCGTGCCGCTTGCGGGAATGCAGGAACTGGGCGTTCTGGGCGCCATCGGGTCGGTTCTCAACTGGGCCGTTTCGGGGCTGGTCTTCCCCGCCCTCATTGTCGTCACCGGCCACTACCGGAGTTTTCCCGTCTTCGAAAAAATACAGGCCCGGTTCGCGGACTTTAGCGAACGTCCTTTTTGGGGGTTCAAAAAGTGCCTCGTTCCGGTCGTTCTCCTTTCGATAGTCCTTCCTTGCCGCGGCATCTATCCGGAATTCGACTACGATTTTTCGCACACGGAATACAATCCGGGGACGGTCAAGGCCGATACGCTTTTAAGCCACACGAACTTTGTCAAATACGACCCCGTGGTGGTCGTGCTTCCCAGCGAAGAAAATGTGCGCACCTTCTACAACCGGATGAACCGGGAAATCGAATCCAATCCCGATACGAAAATTCGCACGGTGGCCGTCTATCAGAACCTGCTTCCCTCAAACCAGCAGGAAAAGATTTCGCTTTTAAGGCAAATTCGCGAAAGTCTCGACCCCGAAATGCTGAAGAGGCTCTCCCCGGCGGATTCGAATCGCATCGAGGCCATTATTCGCGAATGGAGCGAAGTTCCCGTCCGCTACAAGGACATTCCGGAAAACCTCCGCCGCGTATTCGGCGAAACGGGCGGCGGATTCGGAGAGTTCGCCTTCCTCATCCCGAACTTCAACCCCGACGACGGTCTCGCCTGCCGAAAGCTCGCGAAGGAACTCGAGAGCGTCAAATACCCGAAAACGGGAACGCCCCTTGTCCGCGCGGAACTTTTGAACCTGACGCTTCCGCATTTTCACAAGGCCATTCTTTTCGATATAGCCATCGTATTCCTTTTGACGTTCCTCTTTTATCGGCGCATTTCCTTTTCGCTTTTTACGCTCGTTTCGCCGATTGTCGCCTTTTTCTGGCTGCTTTCCCTGTTGCGCCTTCTCGGCATTTCGCTTTCGTCCTACAGTTCGCTCGCGTTCCCGATTCTTATCGGCATGAGCATCGAAGGGTCCATTCAGCTGTGGAACGCCTACTACGAACGCTCGACGGGCAGCATCCATTACATTTTAAGGACGACGGGCCTCACGTGTCTTTTTGCGGAAGCGCTCACGATTATCGTTCTCTTTGCCCTCACGCTTTCGTCGCATCCGGGCATTCGCGAAATAGGAATCGTTTCCGCACTCGGAATCGTTTGCATTTCGCTTTCGCACCTGTTCGTCTTTCCACTTCTGTCCGGATGGCTCGACACCCGCCGGATCAAATCGAGAACCCAAAAATGAAAAATCCATCCGATCGCGTTTTGAATATTGCTCCCTCGCTTACCGTCGAAATCGATACGCTTGCCAAAAGGCTCATCTCCGAGGGAAAGGACATTGTTTCGCTCGGCGCGGGAGAACCCGACAAGGACACTCCGGAAGAAGTCCGGGAAGCGGGCAAGGCCGCAATCGACGAAGGAAAGACCCGCTACTCGTCTCCCCAGGGAATTCTTGAAGTTCGGCGCGCGGTCGCACAAAAGCTTAAAACTCAAAACGGACTTTCCTATGCGCCGGAAGAAATCGTGATGACAAGCGGAGCGAAACACGCGGTTTTTGATGCGCTCCTCGCCATTGTAAATCCGGGCGACGAAGTCATTATCCCGGAACCTTACTGGGTGACGTATCCCGAACTGGTAAAGCTCCTCGGCGGAAAACCCGTTATTGTGCATACGGATGCGGAAAAAAACTTCACGATGTCCGAAAAGGATCTTCGGGCGGCCATCACGCCGAAAACAAAGGCCGTCATTCTGAACAATCCGACCAATCCGACGGGAACCCTCTACGGCGAAGCGGCCCTTGAGGAAATTGCGCGGGTAATTGTCGAAAACGATCTTTACGCCATTTCGGACGAGGTCTATGAACATTTTTCGTATGGCGAAAAGTTCCGGAGCCTTGCCGCGTTTCCCGGCATGCGGGAAAGAACGCTTCTCGTCAACGGGCTTTCCAAGTCCCACTGCATGACGGGCTGGAGAATCGGCTATGTGGCGGCTCCCGAAAGCCTTGCAAGGCTCATCGCCAAGGCCCAGGGACAGACGACGCATCATCCGTCGAACGTCGCGGAATACGCCGCGAAAAAGGCGCTCGAAATGCCACTCGATTTTGTTCATAAAATGTGCGACGAGTTTCAAAGGCGCCGGGACTTTCTTTTCGAAAGAATTTCGAAGGTGCCGGGCGTCCGCGCCAAGCTTCCGAACGGCGCCTTTTACCTTTTTGTCTGCGTCGATGGACTTTTCGGAAAGGTTTCCGCAAACGGAATGCGCATCTCGACTTCCGTGGAGTTTTGCCGTTATCTGCTCGAAGAGGCGGGTCTCGCCATTGTTCCGGGAAGCGCCTTTGGACGCGAGGGCTATGTGAGGTTCTCGTATGCGGCGTCGATGGAAACGCTAGAGAAGGCCGCGGACCGCTTCGAAAAGGCAGTACTCGCGCTTCGCTAAAAGAATTTTCCTATGGCCTCCACGTTTTTCGTCCAGAAAATTTCTCCGGAAAAGCCCTTTTTTATTGGACGCGAAAAGGGCGTCGATTTTGAACTGAAGGACGCTTCCGTTTCAAGGCGCCACGCCAAAATCGAATTTCGGGACGGCACCTGGATCTTTACGAATCTGAGCGAAACCTCGGGAACCCTCTTTGCCGGCGAAAACGTTTCGACAAAAAAAATCGAGGACGGCGACGTTTTTATTTTGGGGCTTCAACAGCTCCGGTTTTCATTGAAAGACTCGGAGCTTTCCCTTTCGCATGTCCGGACGCTCGAAGACGTCCCGGCGATTCCGCTTTCCGAAAAAATTCCCGTCGTTCTCGGCCGCGGCACAAACGATGACGAACCGGGCACAATCCTGCATCCGGCCTGTCCGCGATTTCTCGCAACGGCAAGACTTGACGGAAAACGCCTTAAGCTCGTCTTTTCGCACGGAACGGGAAGGCGAACAAGGTATCTCGAAAACAGGGGAACGCTCAAGCTTCCCTGGTGCCTTATCGAGTTTCGGGACGGGAACCTTTTTTTGCATCAGAAGGATGTGGGATTTTCCGTCGCGGTGTCCGACGTTTCCGCCAAAATTTCCGGAAAGTCCATTTTGCAGGACATCCGGTTCTTTTTGCCCGCGGGCAAAATCCTTTCCGTCATCGGACAGAGCGGACAGGGGAAAAGTACGTTTCTCGAACTGCTCTCGGGAAAAATTCGGCACCAAAGCGGGGCCGTTCTCTTTGACGGAATCGACTGCCGAAAAAAGGACGTACAGAAGGAAATCGCCTACCTGCCGCAAGAGCCTCTTTTGCGAAATTCCCTCTCCGTGATGGAAACGCTCCGGCTTTCCGCGCGCATTTCCCTTCCGCGGGACTATACGGCAAAGGAAACGGAAGACCGCGCCCAAAAGCTGCTCGAACTTTTGCGGATTTCGGCCCAAAAGGACCAGCGGATATCGAGCCTCTCGGGCGGCGAGCGCCGCCGCGTCGCCATCGCGTCCCAGCTGATGGGAGCGCCCGGCCTGATTCTTCTCGACGAGCCTCTTTCGGGACTGGACCCGCTCAACGCCAAGCGCCTCTGCTCCTATTTGAAGGAACTCGCCCGAAAGGGGCACACGGTCATTCTCACGACGCACAGTTACGAGGCCTTGCGGGTTTCCGACTCGGTTCTTCTGATTCACCGCGGAAAGATGGGATTTTATGGCAGCCCCGAGGACGCGTTCCACTTTTTTAACGCCCAGGAACCCGAGGAAATTCTCGAGACGCTTTCGGACCGGACTTCCGAAAACTGGAAGGAATCGGGCCTCGGAACCCATGTCGAACTTCCGGAAAAAATCGACTCCTGCTTTCCGAAGGTTTCCCGGCAGAACACGTTCTTCTACTTTTTTACGGTCCTTTTCAGACAGTGGTTCAGGGACCCGGGCAAGGCGTTTTCGCTCGTTTTGCAGCCGCTTGTCATCGGATTTCTTCTTTCGCAGATTTTTTCGCGGACCTCCTCGCTTTGGGTCGCGGCGTTTGCGCTTGTACTGTGCGCGAACTGGTTCGCGCTTTCGCTTTCCGCCCGGGAAGTCGTCCAGGAAAAAGATCTTTTGCTCGACGAATTCCGGAAGGGGGTCTCCCCCGCCGCGGTCCTTTTCTCGAAGCTTCTCTTTACGTCCTTCTTTGCGTTCATCGAGTCCGGAATCGTGTATGCGTTTATCGCGTGGAAAATCGAACTTGTCCCGAGCGTTCCCCTGTGGATTACCTTGTGCGTGACAGTCCTTCCCGCTTCTGCCGCAGGGCTTTTGCTTTCCGCGCTTTCCAAAAATCCGGGCCAGGCAAACGCATTTCTTCCGCTGGTCATTTTGCCGCAAATCGCCCTTTCCGGGGCTCTCGTTCCCAAGGACCAGATGGCGTTTTTCGCCCAAAGGCTCTCCGACATCGTTTGGACAAGCTACAACCAGACGTCCATGCAAAACGTCTTTACGGGCGTCGAACCGGGAGCTTTTAACTGGATTATCCCGGCCCTTGTCGCTTTCTTAATTTATATTGTATCCATCATCGCGCTTAAACACATGAAGAAGACAAAATGATCGCCGAAAAATTTCCAAGACCCTTCAACGACGACTACGAGCTGCTCGGCATTCTGGGCAAGGGCGGAATGGGTTCCGTCTATAAGGCGCTGCAAAAAAATCTGAAACGCGAAGTCGCCCTCAAGGTTCTCGATGCCTCTTCCGACAAGGAATCCGTCGAAAGGTTCTACATGGAAGCGCAGGCGATGAAGGAGCTCGACCATCAGAACCTGGTCCAGGTCTTCGACTTCGGAAAGCAGGGAAACCAGCTCTATATCGCGATGACCTACGTCAAGGGCAGCACGCTCTCGGAACTTCTCGAACACCGTCGCCGCCTGGACTTCGACGCCATCGAAATCATCACGAAGCAGGTGGCCCGCGGCCTTCTCTATGCGCACAGCAAGGGCATCGTCCACCGCGACGTAAAGCCTTCGAACATCATGATTACGCACGACAACCGCGTCTATCTGATGGACTTCGGCATTTCGCACATCCAGTCCGCCGAAAGGCTTACGATGACCGGCATGACGATGGGAACGCCCGAATACATGTCTCCCGAACAGTGCCACGGCGACGACGTCACGCTCGGATCGGACATTTACAGCCTGGGCGTCATCCTTTTTGAAATGACATGCGGAAGGCTCCCCTTTACCGGCTCGAAGCCCATCGAAATTGCGATGAAGCACGTCCAGGAAGAGCCTCCGAACCCCGAAAACTTTAGGCCGGACATGCCGCGCGGCCTTTCGAAGCTCATCCTGAAATGCCTCAAGAAAAACGTTTCGGACCGCTTCAAGGACATGCAGGACTTTTTGAACGCCCTCGACGTCGTCTTTGCGCCGTTTCACCCGGGAGAACAGCACCACGGCCACGATACGATGAGCATCCGAAAGCTCATCAAGAACCGCCCGCTCATTACGGACAAGGTTTCGGACAACGTCCGGCGCTTTACGAACAAGCACGCAAAGCTTTTCGCCATTGCCCTTTTTCCGCTGCTAGTCATTCTCCTAATTGCCTTTTTCCTTTCGTACAAGCCGCCCAAGACGCTGCAGGAAGTTCAGAACGTGGAAATCCGCGCCTCTTTCGAAGAACGCAATGTGGAAGGCTCGGGAGACTATGAACCGTCAAACCTGATGGACAAGGACCTCAAAACGGCCTGGCTCCTTCCGATGCGCGAAAATCCGCGCGTCCCGATTCTGATTTTGGACTTTTCGTCGCCCACGATCGTCACGAATTTGGGAATTGCCGTTGGGTTTCAAAAGTCGAACGACGACGAATACGGAGACAGGTTCCGCATTTTCAACAAGCCGAAAACGCTTTCCCTTCTTACGCGGGAAGGCTTTCGACAGACGGTTCGCCTCGACGACATCAAGGGCGTCCAGTATCCGGAAATCCGCCCGATGGAAACGACCGAAATCCAGGTTTTCCTCGACGAGACCTATACCGTAAATGAATCCGCGGACCTCGCCATCTCGGAAATCCGCGTACTGGGACTTCTCGCCCAATGACAAACGGAACATCTCCCAAAAGCAACAACAAGCCCAAGGGACGCTTTGCGGAGCTGCACGCCGCGGCCTACCTGTGCCGAAACGGCTGCAAGATTCTCGCCCGCAACTACCGCTACCGAAACGGAGAACTCGACATCGTTGCCAAGGACGCGAACGGGACCATTCTCTTTGTCGAGGTCAAGTCCGTCTGGAATGCGGACCGCGGAAACCCGGCGAGTCGCGTCGGCGGGAAAAAGCAGCTACGCATTTGGCGGACGGCCGTGCACTTCTTGCATTTTAACGGCGGGCTCGATCAAAAATCCCGGTTTGACGTCATCGGAATCGATTTGAGGCGCGGAAAGATGGAGCTTCGCCATTACCCGGACGCGTTTACCGCTTCGCGCGTCATTCCCGAATGTTAAATTTGCCCAGTCATGAGAATCGAAATACATCCGCAAAATCCGCAGCCCCGCTTTGTCAAGCAGGCGGCAAGCGTTTTAGAAGACGACGGACTTCTTCTCTACCCCACGGAATCCGGCTACGCCATCGGATGCTCCGCGGAATCGTCCAAGGCCATTCACAGGCTCTACACGCTCAAGAAGCCGATGAAGAAGTTTGTCATGGCAATTATTTTGCCCGACATCCGGACGGCGGCGGAATACGCCCATGTGAGCAATTTCGCGTTCCAGATTATGAAGCACCGCGTCCCGGGCCCCTACACGTTTATTCTCCCCGCGGACCCGTCCATTGCGCGAAAACTCGACGTCAAGCGGCCCGAGGTCGGATTCCGCATGCCCGAGCATCCCTTTTTTAAGGAACTCTTTCGCGTATTCGACAAGCCCATTTTAAGCACGGCGGCAAAGCTCTCGGACGACGTCATCTACACGGAACCGGACGACCTGTGGAACCTTTTTGGACATAGCGTCGATATGATGGTGGATTCGGGGCCCATCGAAATTCATCCGACAAATATCGTAAGCCTTGTGCACGACCGGATAGACGTCATCCGCGGCGAGCTTCTCGACGAACCGTAGCCAAAAATTCAAAGCACGCGCACAAAGGAAAACGTCCACGCAAAGGCCCAGAGGACCGCTGTAAGGAAGCGGATCTCGCGGCGGGGAGACTTTTCGAGGAACGGCAAAAACGAAACTGCAATAAAGAGGAGCGGAAACGCGCGAAATTCCACACCGCGGTAAGAAAGCGAAAGCATTCCGAAGAAATCGACCCACAGCCAAAGAACCGTCGCCAGAACTCCGAAAAGCCGCGAACGCTCCGAAAGAAAAAGCGTCGAAAAGCAAAGGCAAAGCGCGAACATGCGAAACGGCAAAATTTCGTAATGCGGATACTCCTTGGAAAACGCGAGCCACACAAAAATTTCGAATAAAAAAAGTACCAGAAAAAGAATCGCCCCGCGCATGGGAAAAGGCATTTTCCCGCGAAAGAGAAACGGCGAAACGGCAATGGAAAGCAGGGCCGCGAGCGTATAGGAAAACAGGTCGTTCATCGGGTTTCGCCTTCCTTTTTCTCGGCCAGGGCGCGCAAGTGCCGGACGAGAAGCCGCGCGTTTTCTTTTGAAATGCGCCCCGCAAATGGTTGCATGTAGCTTCGCCCTTCGAGGACGACGTGCACAAGCGAATCTTCCCCGAGGGAGTCCATCCGGAAAAGCGAAAGGGTTTGCGGCAGCGGATAAAATTCATGTACAAATTTGCGGTTTAGATTTCCGTCCTCGCCGTGGCACGCCGCGCACCGGGCCTTCCAGAGGGCGGGAACGTTTTCTGTTTCCGAAAGTTCGCATTCGTTCTTCACAACGGCTCGCGCCTCGAAAAAGGAAGTTTCCTGCCCGCGATAGACGAGCAGAAGAACGGAAACCATCAAAAGCATGAAGACAGCCGCAACCGAAACCGCGCGAAGGCTCCCCCACGCATCCCGAGCACCCCAAAAAGCCAGGAGCAAACCGGCGAAAATCGCCGCGACCGGAAAAAGCGCGGGAACGCTTCGCACCGGCGAAAATTCGGGAGCATTGTACATAAAGTAAACAAAAAAGAGAAGCGCGCACGCGCAACCCAAAGCGACAGACGCCGCAAATCGAACCCTGGGAAAAGGCTCCGACGGACGTTCTTCCGCTTCCGCATCGTCCAAAGCTCCAAAGCGTCGAAGAATCCGTTCCGCGCCCATTTTCGCAAGTGAGAACGCCACGCAAAAAAGCCCGATGCCAAGCGGAAAAAATCCCCAATCGACGGCAGTCCATTCGAGAGGCTCCGGCTGCACGAGTACAAGGCGCTCCCACCAAAGGCCCAAAAGGACTGAACAGGCGAGAAGCACGCGGCACAAGACCTTTTCGCGAACCGCAGGCATCCAAAGGAATTGCGGAATCAAAAATCCGAAGACGAGAACTTCGGGATGCCAAACGCCTTTTGTAACGGCTTCCCAAATCCAAAACGCGAGCATCGCCCACGAAAAGGCGAGAAGGACCTCCTCGACGCGCCGCACCCGCTTCCCGAACATCGAAATGAGCAGAAGCACCAAGGCGACGCCCGAATAAAGCGCTCCGCATACAAAGTAAAGCGGAAAGTATCCGCCGCCCCATTCCGGAACAAAGGTCACCGCAAAGTCCATCGACACAATCGTATGCACCCAGAGCACCAGCGGAAACAAAATCCAGGCAAAGGGCTTCCGGTATTTTTCGAGTGCCGGGTAACGGACGCTGAAAATGTGCAAAAGCATATAGAGCGTCGAAAGAAGTGCATACGAAAGAATCGCCACAAAGTCCCATACAAGCGGGGACTCGATGTTTCCGTAAAACGAGCGGAGGTTCCCCATGGGGATCATTGCGTAAAAAAGTTCCGGCCGGCCGAGGTGTATCAGCGGAAAACATCCCGCGACGCAAAGCGCGGAGAGCGTCGAAAGTTCCGCAATGAAGGCGACCCGGTGCCTCCAATTGATTTCAAGGACGAGGAGAATCGCCGAAAAAAAGGTTCCGGCATGTGCAAGTCCAATCCAAAAAACAAAATTCGCTATCGGCGTTCCCCAAAAAAGCTTTTGGGAAAGGGCCCAGGAGCGAGGTCCATCTACAAGGGCGAGATCCGCCAAAAAGAATCCGATGACGGCGAGGAGAATTCCGAAAACGAGAATTTTCCGGTTCATTCGCGCCCCCACAAATAGACGACGGATGGCAAAAACTTCGCGACGGAAGCCGGAGCGTAAATCGGCCTGTTCCGGGATTTTTTCACCAGTTCCGAATTTGGGTCGAGCCAGTTGCCAAAAAGAATCGCATGCCGCGGACAGGCCTGTGCGCAGGCGGTCGTCACATTATCGCCGTTCCACGTGCGCCCGAGCATCTTGGCTTCCACCCGGGCTTTTTGGAGCCTTTGGATGCAAAGCGAGCATTTTTCCATGACGCCGCGTGGACGGACGGGAACTTCCGGGTTGAACTTTGTGGCGAGGCCTTCCGAAAGGGCGTCCGCATAATTGAACTTCCGGGCGGAGAGCGGGCAGTTCGCTCCGCAAAAACGCGTTCCGATGCAACGCGGGTAAACCATCGCGGACGGACCGTCCGGACTCGAGACCGCGGCGCCTGTCGGGCACACCTTTTCGCAGGGGGCGTTCCCGCAATGGGCACACATCACGGGCATCTTTCCGCGCATTTCGAGCCAGTGCATAAAGCGTCCCTTCCGGGCCTCTTCCGCGCTTGCGCGCGAAACATTGTTTTCGAGCATACAGGCGAGCGCGCACTTTCCGCATCCGTCGCAAAGGTCCAAATCAATTGCCATTCCCAGGCGAACTTTCGAAAACGGCTGGTCGGGCCGTTCTCCGGGCATCGGAATCCGGACAAGACTTTCTTCCCGCGGATGGAACGCCCGAGCCTCTGCAATTTCCTTTTCGAGGAGCGAAACGTCCGGCTTGGACGCGGCTTGCGAAGTTCCGCGCACCGGACCTTTTTCCTTTCGGCATCCAAAGAGGAAAATTGCCGTCAGCGCCCCCCCCAAAAGCTTGAGAAACGAACGTCTGGAAATTTTCACCGGTGACACCTCGCACATTCCGTGGCGGCTTCCGGAAAACCGCTCTCGCCCCGGTGACACTTGAGACATTCCTGCATCCGAACTTCCGGACGCCTTCCCGCATCGATTTCCGAAGCGGTTCCGTGGCATGTTTCGCAGGAGACGTTCGCCTTCGCGTGAATTCCGTGCGGAAAGAAAACGGTCGAAGGAAGGCGGCTTTCGAATTCGAACGGGGATTCCGGAGCGTCCGGGAGAACCTCGTCGAGAGCCTTCCCCGCCGGAGTTTCCGAAAGCGGCAAATTGTGGCAGTCCATGCAGTCCGCCTTGGCGGGCATCGCCGCCCGGACCTTCCCCTCCGCCCCCGGATGGCACTTGACGCATTCGAGGCCCAGATTCTCTCCGTGCTTTTCGTGGTTAAAAGGAACCTTTGCATGCGATTCAAAGCGGTATTCGGGGAACTTTCGCAGGTCGTAAACAACAAGAAGCACCGCGCACGTAAAAATCGCGAGCAGCCAAAACCTGAACCTGGAATTTCCTTTTCGCAAACGGACCCGTTTCCTTTTTGAAAAAAAATAACTTTTTGCCGGTTCAAATGCCAAGTTTTCTATATTTCACGCGTTGAAATTCCAAAATCAAGGATGTTCACTTTATGAAACGTACACACAACTGTGGCGAACTCCGCGCATCGGACATCGGAAAGACTGTCTCGCTCGCCGGATGGGTCGATCGTCGTCGTGATTTGGGCGGCGTCATTTTCGTAGATCTTCGGGACAAGTATGGAAAGACGCAGGTCGTCTTCAACCCGGAGCGAAACCCGGAAGTCCACAAGTTAGCCGACAAGCTCCGCAACGAATACGTCATTTACGTGACAGGTGAAGTCCAGGCGCGTCCCGCCGGGATGGAAAACGAAAAAATTGAAACCGGGATGATCGACGTCAAAATCGACAAACTCGAAATTTTGAACGAGGCGCTCACTCCGCCCATCGCCATCAACGACCCGAAGGAAGAGTGCAAGGAAAACGACGACTTCCGCCTCACCTACCGCTACCTCGACCTTCGCCGTCCGTGGATTCAGAAGAACCTCATTCTCAAGAGCCGCTTCCTCAAGGCCGTCTATGACTTCTTCTACGCGAACGGATTCGAAAACATCGAGACTCCGGTCCTCTGCAAATCGACGCCGGAAGGCGCGCGCGACTACCTCGTGCCATCCCGAGTAAACCCGGGCAAGTTCTATGCGCTTCCGCAAAGCCCGCAACAATACAAGCAACTTTTGATGATTGCCGGGTTCGACCGCTACTTCCAGATTGCGAAGTGCTTCCGCGACGAGGACCTCCGCGCCGACCGCCAGCCGGAATTTACGCAAATCGATGTCGAAATGTCCTTCGTCAACCAGGACGAGGTGATGGAGATGTTCGACAAGTTCGTGACCGAGGTCCTCGGCAAGGTCTGGAACTTTGAGCCTCCCCGCCACATCCGCCGGATGAACTGGCACGAGGCGATGCTCAAGTACGGTTCCGACAAGCCCGACCTCCGCTTCGACCTCGAAATTCACGACGTTTCGGAAATTGCCGCCACTTCGAACTTCGGCGTTTTCAAGAACGCCGTCGCCGCGGGCGGAAAGGTTCGCGGTCTCGCCGCCAAGGGCTGTCTGGACTTTACCCGCAAGCAAATTGACGATCTCACCGCCTACGTCGGAAAGTACGGGGCAAAGGGTCTCGTCTGGATGCGCGTCAAGGAAAACGACACGGTGGAAACCCAGGTCGGAAAGTTCTTCACGACCGAACAATTGAACGCCCTCCGCGACGAGGTCGGCGCCAAGGACGGCGACATGATGTTCTTCATCGCCGGACCGGAAAAGGTCGCCGCCACCGCCATGGGACAGCTCCGCCTCGAAGTCGCCCGCATCAAGGGCCTCCGCGACCCGAAAAAGCGCGAATTCGTGTGGATTACCGAGTTCCCGATGTTCGAATACAGCGAAACGGAAGGCCGCTACATGGCGATGCACCATCCGTTCACAAACCCGCTGCCCGAACATTTGCAGATGATGCTCGACGGAAACCTCAAGGACTGCAACGCCGAAGCCTACGACCTCGTGCTGAACGGCGTCGAAATCGGCGGAGGCTCCATCCGTATTCACAACCCGGAAGTCCAGGAAAAGGTCTTCCGCCTGCTCGGCCTTTCCGAGGAACAGGTAAAGGAAAAGTTCGGATTCTTCGTCGATGCGTTCAAGTATGGCGCGCCTCCCCACGGAGGACTCGCCTTCGGTCTTGACCGCGTCGTCGCGACGATGGAAGGCCAGGATTCAATTCGCGACTTCATCGCGTTCCCGAAGAACACAAGCGCATCGAGCCCGATGGACCAGAGCCCGAGCGAAGTCGATGTCGCCCAGCTGAACGACCTGCACGTTTCGATAAACATGCTCGATCCGAAAAAGTCGTAAAGGCTTTTGAAAATTTAACCCCGAAGCCCCGGCATCCGCCGGGCTTTTTTCGTATGCCTTTCAAAGACCGGGCCGATAGAAAGTCCCGCTTCGTCCCAAACAAAACATCAGCCGTTTTCGGATGAAAACGGCTGATGGAGGGTGTGTGGTCTTGTGAACTTGAATCGTTCACCTATAAATTAAATCGGTTCCGGGCGAAAAAGTCCCGAGAGGGAAGAAAAACCGTTGTATAACTTTACAACGCAAAAAGAATCACGGCAAGCGAAGTCACGGCGAGAATTCCCGTCGCCGGAATCATCAGACGCCGCATTTCGGCGTTTCCGAAAAAGCAGGCGAGCGCGCCCTTGCAAAGCGTATTCGCAAAGCTCGCAATGGCAATGGCCTTGGCCGCGGGCAAAAGTGAAACGGAACTTTGCTTTACCATGTCGAGAACGGAAAGCGTGATGGCGTCCATGTCCGCAAGACCCGTAATGAAGCACGAAGCGAACAGTGCCCCGCTCCCGAAATACTTTTCGGCGGCGTTCGCAATAAAAAGCACAACGGCAAAGACGACCCCGAACTTGATGGACGGCAAAAGTTCGAACGGGTTCGTAAAGTTCGTCATCTGCACCGGGTGAAGTTTCTTGTCGCGGCGGTGCAAATAATAGGCAAAAAGGAACCCCGGAACGGGCGGAATCAAAAGCGCAAGCGCAAGATGCGGCGCGATGGATGGAACAAGCGCAACGCAAATCAGATAGAGCCGAAGATACATCACCGACCAGGCAATGACGATACCTTTCGAAAGCGAACTGGAAAATTCGGGATTTTGACGGCTCCGCTGCGAAAGGCTTAATGTCAGGGCCGTGCTCGATGCGAGCCCTCCGAAAAGTCCCGTGAGGCCTATTCCCTTTCCCGGGCCTATCCACTTGACGAGCACGTAGCCTATAAAGGAAATGCCCGAAATGAAGCACACAAAGACCCAGACCTTGTAGGGCGAAATCACCTCGAGGCCCACGGGCCCATAGGATTTTTCGGGAAGAATCGGGAGGATGACGGCGGAAATCAGTGCAAACTTGAGGGTCGCGACAATGTCGTCCCGGGAAACCTTGTGCGCAAAGGCGTGCAGCGGAGCCTTGAACGTGAGAAGCCCCAACACGCAAACGGACGCGGCGACGCTCTCGAGAACCTTCCCATAGACGCAAAGACCGCCAAGCATCAAAACGGCCACAAGCGCGACGCTTGTTGTAATGCCCGCGGACGCGTTCGATGCGGAAACGTGCGTGGCGGCAAGAACAAGCCCAAAGACGACGAGCAGCCCGACAAAGGGTGCCGCCGACCCCATCTGCTGAGCCATCAGCGCGGAAAGCGCTCCGAGAATGCCCGTAATGGCAAAGGTCCGAATACCCGCCGGGTGGGCGTCTTCATTTCCGTAGGCGTTCTCGCGTTGCAGCCCGATGATAAGGCCGATTGCGAGCGCACAGGCGAGCCTGTAGAACAGATTGAATTCCATACCGGAAAATCTATATTAACCGGCGAAAAAGCGTACCGCTAGCTGCGCGAAAACGTGAAGCGGAACATCAGGCTGTTCGAGAGCCAGTTCCGGGAATCATACACGGAGTCCTCCTGAACGACCAGCGTGTAGGAAATGTCGATTTCGAGCGAAACGTTCGGTCCTACCCACCATTCCTTGCCGAGTTCAAGCTGCAGACCAAACCCTTCCACATAGTCGTTGAGGTAAATTTCGTTATCCCAGCGCAAGCTGTAATCGTCGGCAGAGACGCCCAAAGTGGCGAGTCCGGCGGTCGCCGCCACAAAAAAGTTCATAAAGGGATAGACAACGACGCCCGGTCCAAAAAGAAAATCCAACATAAAAACGTCTGCCTCGAAGGAATCATCCTTTGTATAAACGTTGGACCTCCCGGAAGCGACGTCCATGGAAATTCCTCCGAAAAGCGCCACGTGCGGGTTGAAGAATCCGCCCAGCCGAAACGCGGCGTTGACTCCCCTGAAGGATTCCGTTTCGACCTTGGAATATTCCGTCGAATGGAGCGACCGCGTATTCATATAGCCCAGGCCCGACTTGAAGTTCAGATAAAAACCGTCATGAACCCTGGATTCCGCAAAGGCGCTGCAGGCAATCAGGGCAAGAAGAATTAAAATTTTTCTTATAAAAGCCTCCATTCGGCAAAGAAGTTTTCATAAAATAATAAAGCGTGCAGTATTTTCAAACAAAAATTTGCGGTCGAATGGAAAATCTTGCTAAATTGCGCCCATGGACCTTTCGAAGCGCATCAAACGGCATGTTACGGCTATTCCCCACGCTTTTCGCGTAGTCTGCCATCCCGGATTCGAAAGGACTTGCGAAGCGGAAGTGCGCCTTTTGGGATTTTCCGCGCCCGTCGAAATTTCGCGCGGAGCGTTGGACTTTACGGCAAGACTCGAAGACGCCTGGAAAATGACGGCCTTTTCCCGGACCTGTACGAGAATCGTGATGCGGATAGAAAGCTTTTCCGCCGAGAACTTCGGACGGTTCGAAAAGAAATCGCGGAGCATTCCCTGGGAACTCTTCTTTTCGAAGGATTCCATCCCGAAAATTCGCGTGACGAGCAGAAAGTCGAGGCTCTACCACACGGATGCCGTCGCTCTGCGTCTTGCGGCAATCGTCCGGGAATCGCTTGACGCGAACGGCGAATGCCTTGGGGAATCTTTCCCGCAAAATCTTTTTGTACATTTCGAAAACGATCGCTGTACGATCAGCGTGGATCTTGCCGGCGTTCCGCTCTACAAGCGGGGTTTCGAGCGGCACGTAGAGGCTGCCCCCATCCGAGACACGCTTGCCGCCGCTATCCTTTTCGAAGCGGGTCTTCCCTGCGCGGAGGAACTTTTTGACCCGATGTCTGGCAGCGGGACCTTTTCGAGCGAAGCGGCTCTGCTTCTCGCCGGGGCGAACCTCTGGAAAACAAGACGATTCGCCTTGCAGGACGCGCCTTCGTTTCGCCCGAACGCCTGGAACTTCATGACGCGGAAGACGCCTGGCGTGGAACTTTTCCCAAAGCTTGAAATACACGCTTCGGACATTTCGAAAAAGGCGTTCGAAACCTTGGAATACAATTTGAAGACGAATGGCGCACGTCCCTTCTTGGCGGGACTTCCCGAAGATGCCCTGGACATTTCCCGGTCAGACTTTTTCGATTTGCCGAAGGCCGGTCCCGCGTCGCTGCTTGTGCTGAATCCGCCATACGGCAAGCGAATTTTCGCGGATATTCCGCGCCTTTACCGGGAGATCGGGAAGAAAATCCGAATGGACTTTTCCGATTCGTCCGTGGCGGTCATCGCTCCGAATGCCGAAGCGGAAAAGGCGCTGTCGCTTTCCCCGAAGAAAAGGGTAGAAACGATACATGGGGGAATTCCCGTCCGCGTACTTTTCCTTTGACGGCGAGGCCGAGAGTGATTGAGGGTGGAGTGTGAAGAGGAATTAGTAGATAGTGGTTAGTTATTGGTTGAGAGTTGAATGTGAAGAGTGAAGTGTGAACGTCATCCTGGAGCGTAGCACCGCAACCGACCTGTCTGCCGACAGGCCCACCTGCTGCGGGCAGGCGAAAACCGGTCGCTTGGCGACACAAATCATCCCAAATCAAGTTCTCCGAACTAACCCGGATATT